>JACDEG010000375.1:0-2958 GCA_013816505.1 Pyrinomonadaceae bacterium
CCCGCCGCTTTTAGCATCAGGATTCGGTCAAACTTTCAGCCTTCGGACTTTTCGCCGCGCCCCTGACCTTTGCGTGCCGCTTTGCTCTGCGGGAGCGGCAACGCGACGCCACCGGATTTAGCTTCAGGTTTCTCAGGCTCGTCCGACGACTCAGCTGGGTCGCTAATTAACGCGCCGCCGGAGCGCTTCGAAAAGAGTAGTTTTTTACTGCCTTGATTTAAGTCAACATAGACCAGGTCGCCGAGACCGACCTGTTCGGTCGCCACCAAATTCGACAGCGGGTAAACAAGGAACCGCTCAATCGAACGCTTCAAGTGTCGTGCGCCGTATTTAAAGTCGATGCCTTCTTTGAGGAGCATGTCTTTCGCTTCGTCGGAACACTGGAAGACGAATTTGGTGCCGGCGGAGTGCATGATGCGTTCCTGCACGGATTGAAGTTCCAGTTCGAGAATCTGTCGCAGATGATGCTCCTTCAACGAGCGGAAGACCACGACCTTATCAATTCGATTCATAAACTCTGGCGAGAATTTGCGCCGCGCCGCCTCGACCGCAGTGCGATAAATCTTTTGATCCACTTCCGTATCGTTCGGGTTCTTCGAGCCGTGCGCGGGGGCGAATCCGATGCCACCGGAAATCAACTCCGACATCTCTCTCGCGCCCAGGTTAGAGGTCATCACAACAATCGCGCGCGAGAAGTCCACCCGCCGGTTGTCGCCAAGCGTCAGCGTCGCTTTATCGAGGATGCCGAGCAGTAACTGCCACAGGCTATCCGAAGCTTTCTCGATCTCGTCGAACAGAACAATCGAAATCTTGGTCTCTTCGGTGTGATAGCGGTCGAGATTTTCCTGAGTCAGCATCGGGCTGGTCTCGCGGTGGCCGAGGTACCCCGGAGGGCTACCGATCAGCTTCGCGATTTCGTGCGAATGCTGGAACTCAGCGCAGTCGATTTTGATGACCGCGCCGGGGTCGCCGTACAGAACTTCGGCAGCGGCCTCGACCACGCGCGTCTTGCCAGAGCCGGTCGGGCCTAAGAAAATCATCGTGCCGACGGGCCGGTTGATAGGACTCAAACCCGCGAGGAAGATTTGATAAAGGCCACTCATGCGGCGTACTGCACGCTCCTGACCGACGATGCGCGTCGATAGCTTTTCTTCAAACTCCTGCGCGCGCGGACTCTTTTGGTCAGGATCAAGGAAGACTGTATCGGTAATGGGTTTCTGTTTCTCCATCTCTGCAATCATAGCTACCTTCTTTGAGGGAAATATGGGTACGGTGTGCATCTTGCTTTGAGAGGATGGGACTTGGCTGCGGCGATTTCGCGGTATCCTCCGCTCGTGGCCGCCATCACTTCCGTCTCTATAGCAAAGAGCGGACCGCTAAACTAATAGATGCTTTCCGCGCGCGGTCGGTTTGCTTCGAAAACTGTCTGACCGCGCAACTGCGTCCACGGGTGAACGTACTATATATATGACAAAGCACTGAGCCTTACCACAAAATAGTGATTGAAGAACGTTAAGTGTAAAAAGATTTGCGGTGAGGCGCGGCGTGTGAGGCCGCTGACAATTTGTGGCATCAGTTGGCTGACAATTAATGTGGCAAGCGAAAAACTTCGAGACGGGCTTCGGGATAATAAAAAACGCGAACGAGCCGTTCGATACCAGAGCGCGCCTGTTCGCGTTTCAAACCGCCGGGAGTGCCAAAAGCGCTTTCAGTCAGTCGTAGTACTCAAGGCCGAGGTGCGTAATCAGGTCTTCACCGCGCAGGTGGCGTAGCGTGTTCTTCATCTTCATTAGTTGAATGAAGATGTCGTGCTCCGGGTAGAGTTTGGGAGCAGTCATCGGCGATTTGAAGTAGAACGAGAGCCACTCCTGGATGCCCTTCATCCCGGCGCGTTGCGCGAGGTCGAGAAAGAGCGCAAGGTCAAGCACGATGGGCGCGGCCAGGATCGAGTCGCGGCAGAGAAAGTCGATCTTGATCTGCATCGGGTAGCCGAGCCAGCCGAAGATGTCGATGTTGTCCCACCCCTCTTTGTTGTCGCCGCGCGGCGGATAGTAGTTGATGCGGACGACGTGCGAGAAGTCCTTGTACAACTTCGGGTAGACTTCCGGTTGCAGGATGTATTCGAGCACGGAAAGCTTCGACTCTTCTTTGGTCTTGAAGGATTCGGGATCGTCGAGAACTTCGCCGTCACGGTTGCCGAGAATGTTGGTCGAGTACCAGCCGTGCAGTCCGAGCATCCGCGACTTCAGACCGGGCGCGATAATCGTCTTCATCAGCGTCTGCCCGGTTTTGAAATCTTTGCCGCAGATGGGGACGCGGTTCTGGTCGGCGAGATGGACGAGCGCCGGAACGTCGACCGTCAGGTTCGGCGCGCCGTTCGCGAACGGGACACCAGACTTGAGCGCGGCGTAAGCGTAGATCATCGAGGGGGCGATGGCCTTGTGGTTGTCGCGCATCGCCTGCTCGAATGATTTGAGAGTTTTGTAAACCGCGTGCTGCTTGAGGAAAATTTCCGTCGAGGCGGCCCAGACCATCACCAGCCGCGCGCACTTATTCCGGCGCTTGAATTCGGCGATCTCGGCGATTAACTGCTCGGCCAGTTCCATCTTGTTGGCGCCTTCTTTGACGTTAGTCCCATTCAATCGCTTGACGTAATACTGGTCGAAGACGGCAGCCATCGGCTTGATCTTTTGCAGCGGCGCGCGTACTTGCGTCAGCAGTTCCTTCTCCAACACGCCGGCGTGCATCGCCGCGTCGTAGGCCGAATCGGGAAAGATGTCCCACGCGCCGAAGACTAAATCTTTCAAATTGGTCAGCGGAACGAAGTCTTTGATGAGCGGCGAGCGGTTGTCCGTCCGTTTGCCGAGGCGGATCGTGCCCAAAACGGACGATGGCTTGCGCTTTTAATGAGCTCACAAGGTGAAGGCGGAAGTAAGAAGCGATGTACCTCTCACTCCC
>JACDEG010000375.1:2968-6250 GCA_013816505.1 Pyrinomonadaceae bacterium
GGGTCGGCGAGTCCCATCTTGATCGCCTCGACGCCCGCAATGAAGGTCGTGCTGACCGCGCCGAGTCCGACCAGCAGCACGCCCAATCGTCCGTTTGCCGGCGCAATGTCCGCGCCTTTTTCAACTGCCATGTAAGTCGTGCGCTCCTCGAAAGTAAATTGGGAAAGTGAATTGGCGCGGATGATAGCGGACGTGCAGGGTCGGCGTCTTGTCTGATCTTGCCCAAAACGGACGATGGCTTGCGCTTTTAATGAGCTCACAAGGTGAAGGCGGAAGTAAGAAGCGATGTACCTCTCACTCCCGCCATTTTACTTTCACCTCTTGCCTTCATCTCTGGTCTTCACTTAATCCCTTTGCGCGCCATCTGCTCCTTCAACGCGACAGCTACGGCCGTGTCAAAGCCGCCGCGCGTGTCTGATGATTGCTTCTTCCGCGACGCGGCAAGAAAAGCGTCGCGCTGTTTTGAAAGCGAAACGATCTCGGCACGTATCCGACGACGCTCGTCGAGCCGTCGGTCGGTCTCCTTGCGGCGCGCTTCGGGGGACAGCTTGCGCAGGTCGTCGGGCAGGTCTTCATCTTTCACGGCTTCCAACTTCACCGACTCGTTCTCCAAACTCTGTAGCAAATCGCCGGCGTAAGCCCGCTCGTTCAGTGCCTTGTTGACTGCGCGGTCGGCAACCGCTGGCATGGGCGCGTTTCGCGCGACCTTCATTTCATGTGATGCTTGAGTTGCCGCGACATCCCGCCGGAAGCTCGTGCCTGCCGCGCCGCCGCCGCCGCCGTAAGCGAGGAAGGTTGACCCCAACTTCGTTCCCAACTCGGAGAGTCGAGTGTCGTATGGGGTGGCGATATTTTCAACGCCGCCGTCCTGTGCGATGGCGAAGTATTGTCCCTCGCCGCCGCGTGCGACGGCCTGCCACGCCGCTTTCGTCGCGGGGCTATTACCACACTGAATCGTGTTGACGGTCATCCCCAGACGCACCGCTTCGCTAACGGTTACCTCCGTGCTCGGCGCATCCGCGTAGTCATCGTGTGGCGGCGCGTCGCCGACGAGAAATACGATCCGCGCGACGCGCTCCGTGCCTGTCTGTGACCAACCGACTTCGCGGACACCGGCGGCGAGGGCGCGGCGAACATCTTCCGGTTCGTCACCGCCGCCTTCCGCGCGGTAGTCCATCAACGTCGAGTAAACTTTGTCGAGGTCATCGGTGAGGGGCAGCACCTGCGTGACATAAGCATCCTGACGGTCGCGGTAGGCGACGAGTCCGATGCGCACGTTAGGACGCGAAGGGGTCTGCATCACGTCGTTGACGATGCCCCAAATGCGCTGCTTCGCGCCTTCGATCAAGCCGGACATCGAGCCGGTCGTGTCGAGCACGAAAACCATTTCGAGCGTCGGTTTGCCCGCTGAGTCGACTGTTACTCCGGGCCGAATCTCTTTGTTTGTTGGTTGGGTTAAGAGGATTTGTTGGCGGCGAGGCTTGATCAGCCATGCCGTGCTGGCGCTGACGCCGACGACGAAGGTCAACAGCGCGACCGTGATGCTAAGTGTTGCTCGTTTCATATGGCAAAACCTTTCAAGCTGGGTGACTGGATTTTGTAACCGGAACAGGTTACTGCTTAGACGCTGGCGACAGATGAAAGTTCCGCGCCAACGTCTCATTAATGTCTTCGGCCAATAGAACGGACGAGGCTTTCACGCCTTGCATAATTATTTCGTGGGCGCGGCGGCCTTAGCGGCGGACGAGGGCGGCGCGGAAGGCGCGAGGCGAAAGTCCCGTCGCCTGGCGGAAGGCTTTGGCGAAGTGGCTTGAGCTTGAATAGCCGACGCGTGCGCCGACTTCGGTGATTGAGAGATCGGTTTCGGCGAGGAGTGTCTGGGCGCGTGCGGCGCGCAGCATGGCGAGGTAAGCGTGAGGCGTCGCGCCCGTCAGCTTTTTAAAGAGGCGGGCGAAGTGAAACGGCGAGACGTGCGCCGCCGCCGCAATCTCTTCGAGTTGTAAATCGCGTTCGAGGTTACTGTGCATCAACTCGACGGCGCGGCGGATGCGTCTGTCGACAAAGCCGGCGCGCGACAGTTCGAACTCGTCCGACCGGCGGACGTTGGCATAGCGCCGCAGAAGGTGAACGACGATCTGCTCGATGATCGCGGCGATGATGACTTCCTGCCCGGCGGTCTCTTCGAGCATTTCATCAACCAGGTCGCCGGCGAGTCGCGCGAGGCGCCCATCTTTTTCGACGACGTGCGTCCGAAATGTAATGAGCGCGTCGTTGCGCGTCAGGCGAGCGCGGACGGCGCAGTCAAGCACGAGAGCGGGCGCGAGCGTCATCATCAGATAGGCTGTTTGCGCGTCGCCGCTGAGGTCGAGAAACGCGCCAGGGTCGACGAGCAGAGCCTCGCCGCCGCCACTCAATTCGCCTGCAGCTTCGCCCCGAACCCAACGCCAACGGCCTTGCAGTAAGAATAGGAGAACAAAGTCGGGGCGCGACGCGCTCGACCAACGCGCGCGCCGCGCCCTTCGATAATGCACCGTGTATTGCGCATGCACGAAAATCTTTTGCATCGGAACGGCGGTGACAGTCATCGGTGATCGCGTGCCGGAAGAAGAAAAGCGCCGTGCAAGCCAGTCAGGCTCAATCGGCGAGCGAAGCTCAATCGGTCAACGGCCCACCGCTGGGCGCAGCACGCATCACCGCGGGATGGTTCGTGATGAGCGCGTGCAGCCTCAAGTCCGCTGCGCGCTTCATCCACGACGGGTCATCCACCGTCCAGACGAGCGTCCTTAGCCCGGTGTCCATCGCCGCCCGCACGAGCCACGGAGAGACAAGGGAAAAGTGCAGTGCCAACTCGTCGGCGCCGCACGCGACGGCCCGCGCGATGATGCGCCGGCGCGAAGGGAACGGGCGCGCCAATCTTCGCTCAAACAGCGCCGCCGTGCGAATCTCCGGCGCGAGGCGCTTGACCTCGCGGAGCGCGTCGAGCGTAAAACTCTCGACCACCACGCGGTCGACCAGCGCGTGCGCGCGAACGGCTCTGACGACTTCGGCGGCGTGCGCGTGCGCATCATCAAGGTCGCATTTTATTTCGACGTAGAGCGCCCGGCAGCTTCCGCCGAATACTTCCAAGACTTCGGCAAGCGTCGACACGCGCGCGGCAGCAAACACAGTCCGCGCCAAGTGCGGGTAACGGATATTGAACCACGTCCCGACATCGACCTGTTGCAACTCGGAGGACGACATCCGCGCGACCTCGCCATCGCGGAGCGCCGTCCGTCGCAGCGT
>JACDEG010000376.1 GCA_013816505.1 Pyrinomonadaceae bacterium
TTACAAAAACTCCGGTGCCGGAATCACACCGCTTGGTCTTCGCTCTTGAAATCAACCGACGCGACGTGCTCGCTGATGCCGCGCCCGAAGTCGGCGACCTTGATGTGTTCGGGGTGGACGGTGTAGGCGTCGAGCGCGGCGCGGTCGCGGAACACGGCGACGAGGCCGGTGTCATACGAGCGCGCGAGGCGCAGCACGTCAGTGCCGACCGACAGACTCTCGACCTCCGGGATGAACGACGACAGGCGACGCAGCATCTCCACGTGTTCTTCGCGCGCCTCGGCGTCGATCTCCGCGCGATATTTCCAAACGACGATGTGTGTCAGCATCGAATGTAAATCCTCTCTGAATAATTGGGGAAGCAGTTTGAATACTACAGTCAACAGATGGGCAGATTAACATGAGCCGCGACCGGGTGGCACGGAGCACTCTAGCGCGCCGCACTTTCGCGCCGTAGTAGTTGCCATGTGCGTTCGAGGTGGGCCTCGGCGGTGCGGATGTTGCCGACGGCGAGGCGCAGCGTGAGCATGTTGTGAAGTCGGGTGTGCGAGAGGAACGCCTCGCCGGTGGCGTTAACGGCGTTCATGATTTTCTCATTCAGATCGTCGAGTCGCGCGGCGCGTGCTTCTTCCGTCTCGCCCGCGACAACCGGGCAGGCGCGAAAGCAGACAGTGGCGAATGACACGGGCGCGAGCACTTCCCACCCGTCGGTCTCTTCGATCCATCCGGCGAACAGGCGCGCGAGGCGGCAGTGCTCGCGGATTCGCGCGGCGAGTCCTTCGTGCCCGAAGTAGCGCATCACCATCCACAACTTCAGCGAGCGGAAGCGGCGCCCGAGTTGAATGCCGTAGTCCATCTGGTTGCGAACAGTCTCGCCCTCGCCGGTGCGCAGATACTCCGGCACAAGCGAAAAGGCGCGGCGCAGAATATCCATCCGGCGCGAGTAGAGCACTGATAGATCAATCGGCGTAAACAGCCACTTGTGCGGATTGGTGACGAGCGAGTCGGCGCGCGCGCAGCCGTCGAGAAAGTTTCGCATCTCCGGCACGACCGCCGCCGATCCGGCGTAGGCCGCGTCGATGTGCAGCCACAGCTTGTGTTGCTCGCAAACGTCGGCGATGACGGGCACCGGGTCAATGCTCGTCGTCGAAGTCGTCCCCACCGTGGCGACGACGCAGAAGGGAATCATCCCATCGCGCAAATCTTCTTCGACCGCCGCCGCGAGCGCGTCCGCGTCCATCCGAAACTCCGCGTCGGTCGGAATCTTACGCAAGCCGCGTTGGCCGAGTCCCAATGTGATGACCGCCTTCTCGATTGACGAATGCGCCTGCTCCGAACAGTAGACGCGCAGCAGCGGTAAATCGGCGCGGCCGCTCATCCCGTCCTCGCGAATCCTCAAATCGAGCGCCTCGCGTGCCGCCGCAATCGCGTGCATCGTCGAGACCGACGCCGTGTCGTAGATGATGCCGTCGAACTCCGCCGGCAGTCCCATCATCTCGCGCAGCCAAGAGAGCGCGACCTGTTCCATCTCGGTCGAGGCGGGCGATGTGCGCCACAACATCCCGTTGACGTTGAAGGCCGCCGCGAGCAACTCGCCGAAGATGCCCGGCGCGGACGAAGAAATGGAAAAGTAGGCAAAGAAGGCGGGGTGGTTCCAGTGCGTCAGCGCGGGCACGACGAGGCGATCAACGTCTGCGAGAATCGCGTCCATACTTTCGCCGTGCGCGGGGGCTGTGGCGGGGAGCTTCGACTCTAATTCCCCAGGCTCAACCTGCGCGAGCACCGGAAACTCTTCGACGCGCGTGAGGTAATCGCTGATCCAGTTAATTATTTGGTGGCCGTGACGCCGGAACTCCTCCGCGCTCATGTCGCCGAGCGGCGGCGCAGATTCACCCGACTCGCTCGCAGAAGTTTTCGTCTTCGTCATTTTCCTTTATGAATCCTTAAAAAGATACCAGCTCACGCGGCGAGTTCACCGCACCACCACCGGCTCACGCTTCCTTCGCTCAATCAGTTGGCATGCCGGCGTGAACAGCTTCTCCATCATGCTCCCGAACTTCACCTCCCGCCACTCGCCCGGCTTATCAGCCCCTTCAGAACGAATCATCCCCCCTCCAGCATCAAACAATTCGACATTGTACAGGCAGAATCTTTTGTTTCGGCAGTCACATTCAATCTCTTCAAGGCGAGTTTGGTATATAACTTGCGGCTCTCCGCCCGGAGCCTCTGACCTAAGAAAAGACCAGCGGAAGCGGACTCGCTCCGTGTGCCGATTGTTGAACATCACGTAATTGGTATTCAACTCGATGAAGCTGTCATCGAAGGTGTAAACGCGATACCACTCTGGCAGGCTTTGTAGCTTTGACTGAGTTGGCGAGAAAAGGGCTAAGAACGCGAGAGCAAATACTTTCATCATGTCCCCTCCTCTAAGCTAAACCCTTTTAAGTACATCTATAATCCCGACGCCGAACAATTATTAAGCTGCGAGTTCCTCCATCGCCGGAAACTTGTGCTGCTTTCTACCCGGAGGACCGTCGAACTTGATCGAGGTTTTGTACATCTCGAAGCGCCCGTCGGCGGCGTGCGCGGCGCAGCGCGTGCGAAGTTCCTGCATCTCTTCAGCAGTCATCGGCGTGAAGTCGCGCGCGATGCGTAGGTTCTGTTTCAGAACTTTGAGCGAGTCGATGCCGCTCACCGTCGCAGCGACCGGGAGGCTCATCGCATAGCGCAGAGCCTCGGTTGGCGTCACGACGCGCTTCTGAATCGGAATGCCTTCGCCGCCGAAACTCTTCATGCCGAGCGGGGCGATGCCGCGGCGGTTAAGTTCCGGCAAGACCTGCTGCTCGAAGCTGCGGAACGTTCCATCAAAGCAGTTGAGCGGCATCTGGCAGGTGTCGAATGGGTAGTTGTACGAAAGCATCTTGAGGTGAATCGATGGGTGCTTGTGGCCGGTGAAGCCGCCGAAGCGGACTTTGCCTTCGCTCTTCGCTTGTTCGAGTGCTTCGATCACGCCGCCGTCGGCGAAGTGCAGGTCGGGATCATTCTCGTACACGACTTCGTGAACCTGCCATAGATCGAGGTAATCGGTCTTCAGACGTTTCAACGATTCCTCCAGTTGGCGCATCGCGGTGCGGCGGTCGCGCCCATGCGTGCAGACCTTGGTCATCAGAAAAACCTGACGACGACGGCCTTCGAGCGCCTTACCCATCAACTCTTCGCTGCGCCCGTCGTGATATTCCCAAGCGTTATCCATGAACGTCACGCCGGCGTCGACCGCCTCATGCACAATTCGTAGTGACTCTTTTTTACTCTTTGCCAGGGCGATGTGATAACCGCCGAGCGCGAGCGCCGAAACTTCGACGCCGGTGCGACCCAACGGGCGGCGCGGAATTTCTCCGTTCGAAGCAAGTTGACTGCTCATTGCTGTAGACAATGCTCCTTCGTACCTAAACCAAAACAGACGAGATTGGGACACTGATTTAACATAGAGGGCATAGGGAACACACAACACACGCTTCAACGTTCCTATCTGTGCTCTCTGTATCTCTGTGTTAAAAATATCGGTCTTCGGTCACACCATCACCGCGGTATGAAAACTAATTTCTCAATTTAATAACTGTATTACTCAGAGCGCCATACGATGTGCAAAGTATGACTCCGTACATGCAGTGAACAAATTGTTGACACGCAAAAAGTGGATGCGCAGGAGTATGTCATAACGCTTCCCGTTTTGCGAAGACAGCAAACGACAACCCTCGGCGTGCGGCGCGAAACGGATCACGCAACGAAAATTTTAGGCGCATAAACAAAAGAGGGAGGCTTGATTTAATCAAGCCTCCCTCTAGTTTCAACTTAAAACGAAACCGCTGTTTTATCTGTAGATGCTTTCACCGCGATGCGTCTTGAACTCGTTCGCGAAGTATTCTGCATCCTCGTCTGTGCGTGGGTTAATACCCATCACAATGCCACCTTCCTTGACCCCGGCCTCGTACTCACGCGCGCGATCTTCAGGAATGCCGGAACCGACCAGCGCACCGACCAGACCGCCGGTCAATCCACCCGCGCCAGCACCGGCCAAGGCCGCCGCCAACGGGCCGGCCACGATCAGGCCGAGACCGGGAAGCGCAATTGAAGTACCGATGGCTGCAATCGCTGCGAGCACCGCGCCAACCGTGCCGCCGATGGCCGAACCGACGCCCGCGCCCTCAAGCGCCTTGTCGCCAAGCTCCGAACCGGGAGCGCCATCCGAGAAATGCTTCTTGCGCGTCTCGTCGGACATCAACACGTTGACATCGTCTTTGCTGTAGCCGCGCGAATTGATCGAGCGGTATGCGTTCTCAGCGCTGTCTCTGTCCCGAAACATTCCGGTGACTATCCGGCTCCGGCCGGTGGCCGTGCCAGCGCCAACGCTGGCGTTGCGTACGCCGTCAGACTCGTCTAAAACGCTGTTCGCTTCTTGTCGAGCATTGCCCATCGCATTTTCGCGCTCGCCCTCACGCTCAAGCGATTTATTACCCGTCACTGAACCTACGGCGTCTTTCGCGGCACCTTTGACACGCTGTCCAAATGCCGAAGCCTCTTCACCTACACTGTCATCTCTTTTGTCGTTCATGTTCTTCTCCTTCTTACTTAATGTCGAATCGGACTGATTAGTCCAAAATGGTTTTGAAACTGCGAGCAATTGGCGAACAAACGAATGCTTTGAGAGCACGCGCCACCCTCCGCCATAAAAAATTCACCTGTGTTCTCCGACCTCTCATTGAGCGTGTACTATTTCGCACTTCGAAAACGTCGGTGCAGTTGATTTGGCAAGCAGCGTGCCGCGCGAGCGTGTCGAGCGTGTCTGGTCGAGCGCGTCGAAGAACCTTGGCGCTTGACGCGCGGCTGAATATTAGTCTCAATCATTGAACACTCGACACACGGCATTTAATCGGTATAATGCGCGTGAAATTTGGTTTAATCCACGGCGGAAAGCACGCGCGGTTAAGTCGCTGTCCTGATGCCGGTGATGAAACAAGAACACACGCCGCTTCAACGCACATTGTTTAATCAAAAAATCAATTTATTAAGTCTCGCTGAACGATCCACGGCGAACTGCCGCACGTCGCCGATTTACGTCTTCGGGGGTGTGCACAAATTAACGAGTAGCATACTTACGCGTGACTCGCGCTTTCTTAAGAGTGACTCGCGCCTTCGGCGGATCGTAGCTATTTCGTTCGCGCCATTTATTCCGCCCGGAGACCGAGCACGTCAAAGATTCGCTCACCCCGAATAGAAAACAGACAGCGCGGAGGCCGGTCACAAATGGTGGATTTGTCGCCGCGCGGTAAATGCGGCGTGAATGGTTTGCGGCGCGCCGCGGAGAGAAAAATCGCATGGCCGATGTAACTGTCTCAACCGTGGATCGCAAGACCGGATTCGTGCGCGGCCTCGGCCTGTGGGACTCGACGATGATCGTCGCCGGATCGATGATCGGCTCCGGCATCTTCATCGTCTCAGCGGACATCGCGCGGCAGACGGGTGCGCCCGGTTGGCTGTTGATCGTCTGGATTGTGACGGGCCTGCTGACGCTGATGGCCGCGCTCTCGTACGGCGAGTTGGCGGCGATGATGCCGAAAGCGGGCGGGCAGTATGTCTACCTGCGCGAAGCCTTCTCGCCGTTCTGGGGCTTTCTCTACGGGTGGACGCTGTTCCTCGTCATCCAGACCGGAACGATTGCGGCGGTCGCCGTTGGCTTCGCCAAATATCTCGGCGTGCTCTGGCCCGCTGTGTCCGAGCGGAGTTACATCATCGCGCCGGTGCGATTGGGTTCCGGCTACGCGCTGTCGCTCTCGACCGCGCAACTCGTCGGCGTGCTGCTGATCGCGCTACTGACGTGGATGAACACGCGCGGCCTGAAGCTCGGCAAACTGGTGCAGAACGTCTTCACGACGGCGAAGACCGGAGCGCTGATCGCACTCATCATTCTCGGCGTGCTGGTCGGGTGGAGCACGGGCGCGGTCGGCGGAAACTTCGGCGACCTCTGGACGGTGCGCGGCTCGCTGCAACCGGTCGGGCAGGGATTGACCGCCGCGACCGCCTTCGGCCTCTTCGTCGCCATCTGCGTCGCGCAGACTAATTCGCTCTTCTCCGCCGACGCCTGGAACAACATCACGTTCACCGCCGGCGAGATCAAGGAGCCGCGGCGGAACCTGCCGCGGGCGCTGCTGCTGGGGACGGGCCTGGTGATCGCCCTGTACCTGCT
>JACDEG010000377.1 GCA_013816505.1 Pyrinomonadaceae bacterium
GCTCATCAACACATCGCTCAAAGGATAATCGTAGCTCGCGGATTTCTCTTCGCGCTCCACACTCTCAAACTGGCGACGCAAGCGACTGATGATCGCCTCAAAGGTCAACTTCTCTATTGGTCTCATGCCCAATAGAATAATCAAGCGCAAAAACTATGTCTCGTTGCAGCGCGTTTCTTTAGCTTTTTTCTTTCACCGAGAATTGCTGGGAAACTCTTCGATAGCTTGCATCACATAACATTACATGCTACTTCCACCGTACTTAGAGTAAGTAGTTCTACAAAAGCCCTGTTAAGAAATAAAGTTGACTGGCCGCCTAAGGATATCCTTCGGCGGCCAGTCAACTTTACGCTCGAAGCTGGCGCGCTCTCGTCATCATTCTCCGCCCACAGGTGTATCTCATATCACTGGAACTTCTTCAACGCTTGTCGAGTGGGAATCATCCTCTGACAGACGCCACCCATAATTATCATCCGGGACTTCAGTTATTCTGGCTTTAGCCTACGGTAGTTTTCGACCATGCATGGAGGCGAATTGTGAAGTTGAAGCCCCTAGCTCACAAACACTCGATCAGCTACGGCGCGCTCCAGACCGCTTCTGCATCTCTGTTGTAGACGTTGAGACTTCCGCCATCCTTGTCGGCGAACATTCCTACTCCAATCTTCCCGTCGCTTCTACCAACGCTAAGGTGCCCGCCGCCTAAGTTAGCGAACATGCTCCCGACAGATCTGGCTTCATTGTCGGACACACCAAGGCTACCGCCGCTGGGAGCAGCTGATAACCCCGCTACTTTTTTTCCTTTGGCATTGTTAACGCTGAGATACCCACCGTTCTCAGCAGCGCCTAACCAGGCCACCGTCACTCCGCTACTGTTGAAAATCTGCAAGTTGCCGCCATCCTGATCAACGAACAGTCTTGCCACTGCCTTTCCATCCGGTGTCTTGAAATAAAGTCCACCAGCGGGTACGATGACCGCACTGTCTTTAGCAGCGATTTTTTGGGCTTGGATCGGCTGGAACTCAGTAATCCTGCCTCCTATCGCTCCGCCTGCAAAGCTCGTCATTAACAGCGCCAATGTTAAGCCATAGCGTCTTCTATCCATGAAGATGTTGGCGCAGAGACAGTTGGGTTTAAGACGACAGGACATGCGCCTGCTCCTTTCGTGAATCTTAAGAATTGTGTAGCAGATTTCGCGTAGGGCGTTTACCTGCGACAGTAGACCATACCCCTGTTTGCGGATGGTAGATATTGAGTTATCGAATAAGTTCAGCTACTTGCATCAAATTTATAATATAAATGCAACGATATATCCACTCAGTGAAGTATATTGCCCGTCAACTTGGAGCCGAGCAGAATAAGTAGGCGCTCGAACCTGAGTAAAGCCGAAGCTGCACGGCATCATCTATCTTAATTACTGCTAACCAAAGAGTTGTCCCGCAACAACTTCGCAAGAAGCGCGTGGAGCTATGCCCACTCGCACTCCATCTATTTTTCAACGAGATCAGCTCGGCCATAAAGGGCTGGGTCGGCCACCAACCATTAGGGTAACTATGACAACTGGAACCTTCGATAAACCATTACGCATCACTGTGATTCTGACTACGCTTATCGTGGTATCGGCCGTAGTGAATTGCGTTTTCGGCTACGATCAAGAACCGCCGATGCAAACTACTATTGGCTTTGAAGCAGAACAGGGCTTTTCTGCCGCGCCGATGGTCATCAGTTCAGAGGCTTCCGCTTCCGGCGGCGCATACATCGCTTCAAACATTAGAACTGCAGGCAGCGCCACTTTTAACATTGATCTCGCCACCGATGGCAATTATGTGATCTGGAGCCGAGTGCTGGCTCCATCAAATGAAAATGATTCATTCTACGTCTCGGTCGACGGCGGGCCAGAAGATGTCTACGACGTAGCTTACAATACGTGGTCGGACTCCTGGCAATGGACGAGAGTTAATGGCCGCGCGGACGAGCAAATTCCGCTAACATTGAACCCGCGCATCTTTGAGCTTTCCGCGGGTGCCCATCAGATTGTATTCCGCGCAAGAGATCCGGACACGAAGCTGGATCGTTTGATCATCACAAATGATCTTAGCTTTGTTCCTGACGATTCGGGTCCGACGCCGACTCCGCCCCCGCCGCCCGTTGCGGGCAGACAGTTCTACGTAGCTCCTCAGGGTCGACCGAACGGCGATGGAAGTACGACGAACCCCTGGGACTTGACCACCGCGATGAACCACCCAGCCGCACTCAAACCCGGCGACACCATCCTTCTCAGAGGCGGCACCTATCGCCTCGATACCTCTGCCGAACCTGATACTTCCTACTGGTCGGTGACTGGCACCGCCGCCTCACCCATCACGGTGCGCGCCTATCCGGGCGAGCGCGCCATCATCGACATCGACTACCAGGTGCAGGTCTACGGTGCTTTCACCAGATACATCGGCTTGGAGATCGCCACCTTACGCACCAAGAAAGTCTTTGCGACCGGCTGGGCGCCGGACCGTCCAGGCGAATTTGCGATCATGGGCGACAACCTCAAGGTGATCAACTGTATCTTCCACGACATGATGGGCACGTCTGCATTCGCGTCAGCGGAGAATTACGAGATGTACGGCAACATCATGTACTACATCGGTTTCATCGGGTTGGAGCGGTCATGGGGCACGACCGCTTACGTGCAGAACATCTCGGGGCGCAAGGACATCACCGACAATCTGATGTTCCAGCAGTTCAGTCACAACCTTCAGGTCTATGGCAGTGATGCGGCGCGCATCAAAGATGTGTACATGGAAGGTAACACGATCTTTAACCCTGCGTCGTTGGGCACCAATCATGGCTTCAACACTGTCGTGTGGATCGGAGAGCAGCCCGCTGAGCGCGTCAAATTCACTGACAACTACCTGTATTCGCCTTTTGCGGATGGCAGCAATGCCGTCTTCTGGGGTACGGGCGGGGTCGTCAACCTTGACCTGACAGTGACAGGAAACTACGTCATCGGAGGCGCACCCGCAATGCGTTTCGGCGTGTGGAATCCAGTTACGTTTACGGGGAACAAGTTAGTCGGGGATATAGGATTGTTATGGTACGAAGGCACGCTTCCTAGCTCGCGCCAATACACTTGGGACAACAACGCATACCACAAGGGAGAGGCAACGCCGTTTACGTATTCGCCAAATCCCCTTAATTTCAGTGGATGGAAGCAAGCCACTGGACTCGACTCCAACAGCACTTTCACAGCCGCGCGTCCGACAGGCATGAAGGTGTTCGTGCGTCCCAACAGATATGAAGCGGGGCGCGCTCATATTACTGTCATCAATTGGGACAACCTGAACACGGTGACGGTCAGCCTTGCCAACACCGGTCTCGCGGTCGGCCAGCAGTTTGAGATACGTGATGCACAGAATTACTTCGGTGCCCCCGTGTTGACTGGAACATACAATGGGGCAAGCGTTGTGCTACCTCTGAACTTGACGGCAGTGAGTCCGATTCTCGGAGCCGGTTTGCCGATTAATGCTGGGATGGTTCCTCCGGTCCACACGCCCAAAGAGTTTAACGCCTTCGTCGTGCTGCCGCGCTGAGCAGACCCCGTTGCTAAAATTGTTGGCAGCGGATTGCTGAGTCCAAGATTGGAATTAAGCAATCCGCTGCCAGCTTTCTTCAAACTGTGCGCGTGACGAAAATTCTAACGACTGATGGTGGCCATTTGACCACCTGTGTCCCATGCCCGTGGCTGAAAGAAACTGGCCCAGACCCCATACATTAATCCTAAAGCGTAGCCAGCATGGAGCGTGGCAATCGCCAAAGGAACCCGGCAGGCGACTTGCAAGCCTACTCTCGGCAGAACGCTCAATCCAACCGCTACTAACGCGCCTCCATACAATGCAGGCAACGCTAACGCAACCAGAGGCTGCCTGAACCAGACTCCGATCAGCAGCAGGCAAATGCACGCGAGATAGAACAACGAAGGTATCACTTGGCGCAGCGTGGTTGGCCGTTGATGTTTCTTCATCACCGGGATGCGCCAAAATCCATACTGGAAATACTGCCGGAAGAGTTGCCGCATCCGTTCACGCACAAAATATGTGTAGCGGATCCGCGGCGAAATATAGACCTTGCCTCCAGCCTGTCTGATCCGATAATAGAACTCATCATCCTGATTACGCACCAGTTGTTCATCGAGCGTTCCGGCGCGCTCGAACACCCAGCGCCACAGCGTGGGAAATGGCGCTCCTTCGGCGTAACCTTCATAATTAGCGAAATGATGAGAGGCATTGCCGACTCCCAACCGATGTGACATCGCCACGGCCACCGCCTTGCCGAAGCGGCTGTGAGCGACATGCGAAATTGGGCCGCCGACGCACCATGCTTCCGGATGTTCTTTGAGAAGGGCGACGCTTTCACGCACGAAATCTACGGCGATCTCCGAATGACCACCTAAGAGCACGATGACTTCACCGCGGGCAAACGTTAATGCGGAATTGAATCCGACAGCCATGATCCGGGCTTGATTATCAACCAGGCGCACGCGCGGGTCGCGCCGGGCAATCTCTCCTACGATAGCGCGTGTGCCATCGTCGGACATCCCATCCGCCACGAGAACTTCGAGACGATCCGCCGGATAATCCTGTGCGAGCACGGAACTGAGGCTTAGCCTGATCGCCTTCTGCTCATTGCGCACAGGCATAATCACCGTGACCATCGGTAGCATTTGTCTCTCAGCGACCATCAAAAAAGCCTCGGATGGTATCAGCGATAAATTCCTGATCGCGTTCAGTCAGTTCAGGGAAGATCGGTAGAGATAAAACTTCCCTGCCCGCAAGCTCGGCATTGGGGAAATGCAAAGCCGACATCTCGGCGTAGAGCTGTTGATGATGTAGCGGAATAGGATAGTAGATCATCGTCGACACCCCATGCTCCTTGAGGTGAGACGCCAACTCATCCCTCTGTGGGCTGCGAATGGTGTATTGGTGATAGACGTGGTGGCTATCCGGCGACTCATACGGAGTGACCACCGGCATATCGGACAGCAAGTCGTTGTACCTGTGCGCCACGGTTCTGCGGCCCTCGTTCCACTGCTCCAAATAGTTCAGCTTGACGTTTAGGATGGCGGCTTGCAAAGTATCCAGACGGCTGTTGAATCCGAGCACTTCATGGTAGTACTTCTTGTGGCCGCCCTGCCGGCGCAGCACATCGATTTTTTCCGCCAACCCTTCGTCATTAGTCACGACCATCCCGGCGTCGCCATAAGCCCCAAGATTCTTGGACGGGAAGAAACTCAAACACCCGATGTGACCTATTGAACCCAGCCGTTTGCCTTTGTAACGCGCGCCGATGGCCTGCGCGCAATCTTCGATAATCTTTAAGCCATAACGTTCGGCCACGTCCATAATGGTATCCATCTCGGCTGATTGGCCGTAGAGATGAACCGGCATGATGGCTTTGGTGCGAGGCGTAATAGCATCTTCAACCGCCGCCGGATCGAGGTTGTACGTTCCGGGTTCAATGTCAACGAAGACAGGTTTGGCACCGCTATGCGAGATGGTATTGGCGGTAGCAACGAATGTGAACGGCGTCGTGATGACCTCGTCGCCAGGACCGATCTCAAGCGCCGCCAACGACAGGCGGAGCGCATCCGTCCCGGAAGCCACTCCGACACCGTGTTGACACTCGCAATAAGCAGCCACACGCCGCTCGAGTTCATTGACGGCGGGGCCGAGCACAAACTGCGTGCTCTCCAATACACCCTGGATGGCGGTGTTAATTTCATCCTGGATGGCAACGTATTGTTGCTTCAAATCCAGAATCGGAATCGCCGCGCTGGCTTTTGTATCTATCATAATTTTTTCGACCACTTGCCTTTCAGAAATTTGTTTTTTGAAACCTTTCCCGGATCGCTTGAGGCTAAATCAGAGCACACGAGAATGGGACATCGGACTTAACACAGAGGGCACAGAGATGAAGACACAGAGCACACAGAGAGGGAAGGCAAAAGTAACGCCGGTCACGCTTCATGTTTTGTTCAACCATACCACCAGAAACCTTGACATAGGTGCTTGCCTCTCCTCTGTGTTCTCTGTGTGACCTCCGTGTCTCTGTGTTAAATCAGACCACACACGACTGAGAGAGTGCTGCGTGCCAGTAGCGCTCCCAACTGTCTCAATGTTGTAAGTTCTGATTTAGTTATCAACTAGAGCGTCTCTTGCACAATTTTCCGTTTAGTCT
>JACDEG010000378.1 GCA_013816505.1 Pyrinomonadaceae bacterium
TTATTAAGCACGTACAGGTAACGACCGTTCATGCTCAGGGCGGGATCTCTTGGATCGCCGCCGCTCACATCACCTCCCACCGGATTTAACAAGCTAATACCGCCATCATTTTGGATGGTATAGCTGGTGATCGTAGCTGACACAGGATTGCTAACGTAGGCGTAGCGCCCATTGTTGGTGATAATTACCCAGCACGATGCGGTCTGACCATTGGGCACGTTTCCAGTTACTGTATTGACAACGCCGCCTCCATAAACAAGGTATGAAGCCGCCCCGCCTTGCCCAGGTGCATCCAGGAATCCGTTGGAAACTACTACTCGGTTGCGCTTGGCAATATCGAAGCCGACGGGTCCCACTCCATCAGCAGGGTGCAATGTGGGACCGCTGGTTAGTCCGTCATCTCCGACCGTATACGTATTAATTCGGCTCGTAAGCCGTTCCGTGACGACGAGTACCTCACCGCCCGGGCTGAACTGTACCTGTACTGGGCCGGCGACGCTGCAGAGGCTGTTAGGTTCGTCCAAATCCCTGAAAAGAAACGGGCAGGTCTCAACCTCGGTAGTACTCAGCAGACGAGTTGAACCCTCCAATGGCGTCAATCTGCCCTTTGGGTTAATGGTGAAACCAGTGATATTGCCCTCGCTGCCAGCATTGAGTACGTACAACAAATCTTCGGAGACGGTCAGGCTGATCGGCCGGTCGCCACCCGAAGGAACCTTATCGACTAAAACCAGCCCATCGCCCTCTACCACGGCGAAGACGGAAATCTCATCGCTGCCTGCGTTGACCGCGAACAGCCACTCATTACCTTCACTCAGGACTAAAGAGCCCTGTGCCTCCAGTAGATTTCCGGTGCCCCGGCCACCTGTGGCGACTCTGCCTGCCCGCACGAGAGAGCCATCGGCTCTACGGTGGAAGATGGTCACGGCGTTACGAGGGGTTGAGTTATCATTTACGTACACAGCGCCGACGTTACTGCTCCTGCCCTTGTTACTTCGCGCTTCAAGGAGGAGAGTAGGTGCTGTGGCGTCCTCCTGCGCAGGAGCTGCCGTGCTCTGCGCCGAAGTCGTGCTCTGCATGAGAGTCGCCACACCAAGTGCTGCCAGCATTAGCAGGCAGACCAACGTCACAATGCTTCTTGCTTTTTTCTTCATCTCCTTCACTCCTTTTTATTCTTCACTCTTGTCCGACAGCTCCTTGGCTTTCCTAGTTGCTCTACTTTGACCAGGGAAAGCCTGCTGTTCTGTTCCGCCGTGTGTAGCGCGTCTCCGCACAGCAACCTACACCATCACCCGCATGTTCTTGTGGATATTGTCGAGTTAACGAAACGCTGCTTGTCACAGCTTGAGGGTCATGAAGGTCATTGCATCGTGAGCACAATAGTACCGCGCCGATCTGCTGCCATGAGTTTCGTTAACAAAAAGGTAAAGGTAGTAGAGGAATGTAAAGGTAGGATAAGGGTTGCGTAAAGATTTGGTAAAGATCAACAAACGGAGTGGATCATGCAAGCAGAGTAACTGCTTTCGCTTAAACAGCTTCTTCGCTGCTGACAACATTGTTCGGTGGGTAGTGATAAAAAACTAATGCTGTGGATTTGAAATTACCCCAGCATTAGTTGGCTTTCCTCAGATGTATAGCATTATATTTTTACCACTACCCGACGCTGTTTAGCGCGTGCGCGTGACCTTCCAGACCGCCCCCGTAAACGGCGGGAACTCGTACGGACCTTGGTTCGGCGGTCGGGCCGGGTTGACACGCCCGATGCCGTAATCGACGATGTACATCGCTCCGTCCGGCCCGAACTTTACGTCGAACGGCCGCTCGATTCCTTGGCCCTGCGCGCCCTGCGCCGAGGCCGGCCCACGCATTTGGTTGTGGACAAACGGTACGACCTCTCCGGTTGCAGGATCAATCCGTGAGATTTGAAAGCCCGCGAAACCGTCGCGCAACGGAGTCGTCTGCGGTGCCAAGTCGCCCCACTCCGCGACGAAGATTTGACCCGCCAGGTCGCCCCACGAAGCGGGCGCCACGTCGAGCAACGAAGGAGAAGAGTTGATCTCGTGGAGACCTGCGACGAGCGCCGGGTCCGGCGGCGTGAGGCCGCTCGCTGCGTGATCGATCAGGAATCTGAGAGTTCTTCCTACCGGCTGCCCGTTTATGAACTGCGGCGCTTGCAGCGAATTTGGACTATCGAACTTGGGATCGGTCAGCGGCTCGAGCGCCGCCGAAAAATCTGGAAAGCCGTACCACGTTCCCTCACGCACGCGGTACGTGGCGTCGTATTCGTCGTTGACCGGTCGCGAGCCGCGTACGTCGTAGCCGTTCACCGCCGCGTACATCTCGCCGCTCTGGTCCCAAGCAAAGCCGATGATGTTGCGAAAGCCGTCGGCGAAGGGGCGGAGCGTCGCCTCGGGGTCGGAGGGGTCGAACCGCAAGATCGCGCCGCCACACTTGTTCGTCCCCCGTATCACCTGCCCGGGCACGGTCGCCGTACCGAACGGCACGAACGAGCCGGTCTGCACGGTGTCGCCGGGGTCCGGCGTGCGAAAGTCTGGCGTCTCAAAGTTCACCCCGTTGAGCACATAGTCGCGGCACGGCGTGGTGCGCACCTCCGGGCTACGGTTGACGAACGGGCCGTTGTCGAGGCCGACAACTGCCGAATTGCCCGTCGGGCCACTAGCGACATACATCAATCCGTCCGGCCCGACCTTGATGTCGTTGACCTGATGTTCAGACTGGCTGTCGATGATGCCGCTAAAGAGCAACTCTAGCCTGCCGCGCCGCGACACACGGGAGACGGCGCCGGTGCGGTCCGCGGCGCGGTGTGTGATGTAGAAGTCGCCGTTGTACCAAGTGAGGCCGACGGCCGAGTCCTCAATGTCTCTGCCGCTGAGGTTAACAACTTCTCTTACCCGCCCGCCGCGGCTAATACGCAGGATGCGGATCGGCGGCGGCTCTTCGAGGAACTGCCCTCCCGCCTCCACCACATACATCCGCCCGCGGTCGTCCCACGTGATCGACGTCGGGTAGGTCAATCCGCCCACGGCTCTGGTGCAAACTCTGTCAATAAAGCAGCAAGAGCCCAGGTGGTTTCCAGATCACACTTCACGCCGCGAGCACTGCTGCCCAGACCTGTGGCACCCCTGCTCCCGCTTGGCTGATGCTTGCTGTGTTGAACTGCCCTTTCTTGATCTTCTGCGCTAACTCAATCCCGCTCAGCGTCACTGCTGCGTTGATGATGCTCTTGAACC
Organism: Pyrinomonadaceae bacterium; assembly: GCA_013816505.1. Lineage (GTDB taxonomy): Bacteria > Acidobacteriota > Blastocatellia > Pyrinomonadales > Pyrinomonadaceae > JACDEG01. The sequence continues at coordinate 3,252 of JACDEG010000378.1, forward strand.
CGAGCATCGGATAGTACCGCTGCTTCACCCTCCTGTGGTCCTGCTCTACGAGGTTGTTCAAGTACTTGCTGGTGCGCACTTCGACACTCTCGGGTAAGACGCCTTCTGCCTTCAGTTCAGCCACCGCCCTATGCGATGCCTCATAGCCGTCGAGCGTGATCTTCGCTGGTGCCTCATTGTTCTGGATAGCCTTGATGAAGAAACGCTTGGCGGCTGCCATATCCCGCTTTTCGCTGAGCAGGAAATCGACTGTTCGGCCCTGCTTATCAACTGCCCTGTAGAGGTAGGTCCACTTCCCTTTGACTTTGATATAAGTTTCATCAACCCTCCACGATAAGCCGGTAGGTCGGGCATATTTCATCCACCGTTTCTCGAAGACAGGAACATAGTGCTGGACCCACCGCATGACCGTGGTATGTACTACAGTGACGCCGCGCTCAGCCATCATTTCGCACACATCGCGGTAGCTGAGCTTGTAGGTGATGTACCAGCGAACGGACTGGATGATGAGCAAGCGATCGAAGTGGCGACCCTTGAAGAGCGCTGGCGTGTCGGAGGGAAGCGGGGGCATGCCACTGATTATCTACACTCTTCACCGTTTGCACCAGAGCCAGCGCGACCACGCTAACCGCAATCGCTATCAGCGTAACAATGACGCTCTTAGCTAACCATGTCTTTAACTTTCCCCGCCGTCTGTCGCAGCATCGCACCGGCGATGGTCGTCTCGTCCGGGTCATTTGTCTGTTCCTGCAGAAGCTCAAACTGGAACCCTTCAGCGAGCGGTGCTGACCTGCTTACCACATAAGCGGCGGCAGTTTCCGTGTAAACCTCGCGCGCTTTTTCGGCGTTCATCTCACCCGTCACGATCTTGTACATCAAGTTGATGGCGAGAAAGTTTGCCGACTCCATATCGCAGCGCGCGGACACTTCACCTTTGGTTCGCTCGACGATAACGCTGCCGTCAAACTCCGCCAGCTCGCTGAACTTCTCCGGCGGCACGCGATAGTCAATGAAACATTCGACAACGTCCGAGTGCGGATTAGGAAAGTGGTGCGGCACTTCATCGCGGTAACAGATCGTGCGCTTCCACGGTCCGTTGTTGTACCAGATGAGACGACTCTCCATTGCTTCGTTGGGCGCTCCATATTTACCGACGATCTCCTTGACTGCGGCTTGTGACATCATGGGCCAGTTGGCGGCGATCCGCTCGACGGTCTGCATGTCCACGACGGTCGTTGTCGGCTGTTCGCCGGCTTGTTGACCCGCCGTTTTCGCGGCGCTCGCCGCGCCGATGGCGACTGTTTTAAGTCGATCTGCAGGTTTCATGTCCCCGGGTTCCATAGTGTTCCTCCTTCTGTTCTAAAGTTCAGGCAGATTGTGTTAATTGTGACGTGCATTATACGATAAAAGTCTTAACGCTGATGTTAGCCTGCTAACGTCACATTTTGCACATTGCGCTTTATTGATATGTAGCGTGTCCGGCTAATTAGCGATTAGGACGGAGTTAGGTTGTTCGCAACGAGGTATGAATTTAGTAACCGTTTCATAAGATTCTGAACAGCCGGGTGATTTAGTTATGCTGAAGAGTGCTGCTCGCCGATTTGCAAATCATCTTGCTTGTCAGACGTTGACCGGACTCACCCTGGAGCATCTGCCGCGCAATGGGTCACTTGGTCGCGTCAGACATTACCGCAAAAATGCCGTCGTCTGGCGACCGGACGACCGGGCAGACCGCATCTATTTTCTCAAGCGCGGTCAAGTGACGACGATGACCGGCGATGCGGAAGGACGTAAGGTCATCCTGCGCGTCATCGGTGAAGGAGAGCCGTTCGGTGAAATATGTTTCTGCTCACAAGAAAGAGGGCTGCGGCACACAACGGGACGCGCGGTTACCGACAGCGAAGCTCTGGAAATCAAGCACGCGGATTTCGTGAGCTACTTGCGGGGCAGCAACCACAGGCTGACGGCTTTCCTCTTCACCTTGTGCAAACGGCTCAGCGAAACGGAACGTCGAGCCGAAGTGCTGGCGCATCGAGGCGCGGAAGAACGTCTGGGTGGCTTATTGCTTCAACTTGCCGCTGTACCGGGAGAGATGGAGAGCGAAGTTGTGCTGCACGTCAGTCACGACGAACTGGCGCAGATGGGAGCGATGAGCCGGTCGCACACAACCGTCACAATGGGAAAGTTTCGCCGGTATGGATTGGTTCGGTATGAACGCAATCGCCCGTTGGTCGTGAACGTAGCCGCACTGAAATCCCACTTGAATCTCTGCGGGTACATTCCCCGCAGCTTGCTGCGCTAAACTGAATGGATGAGCAGATTCATCCACCAGAGCCACAATGTCTCAATCTTGAAGTATCACCTCGTCTGCCCGGCCAAGTACCGGCGGGCCGTGTTAACACCGCCGGTTGATCGCAAGCTGAAAGAGGTGTGTGTCAAAATCAGCAAGCGATAGGAGATCATCTTTCTGGAGATAGGGACTGACGAAGACCAGGTGCATTTCCTCGTGCAATCAGTGCCGATGTACAGCCCGAAGAAGATCGTGCAGCGGATCAAGAGCCTCACGGCGAGAGAAATCTTTCGCGCCTGCCCGGAGGTCAAGAAACCACTGTGGGGCGGGGAGTTCTGGTCAGACGGGTACATGATCAGCACCGTTGGGCGACACGGCAATGAGAGGGTGATTAAGCAGTACATACAGGAGCAGGGGGCTGAGACGCAGTACGAACAACTGGACAAGGAACAACTCAACCTCTTCTAATACACCGCAGCTTGCTGCGGCGAAATTTATTAAGGTTTAGGCGAAACTACAGAGCGATGCATTGTACTACAACGAGACTTTGATCTTTGATAATCTCCCTGGAGCTAAAAGCTTCAGGGAGATAAAGATGAAACAAACCAAGAAGGTTCGGAACCCCAACAGCGCGCCCGTCGTGGGAGCGCCACCCAGC
>JACDEG010000379.1 GCA_013816505.1 Pyrinomonadaceae bacterium
GCTTTGAGAGGCGCACGCCGCGCGCTCGAAGTTTTGACGAGCGTACTTTCACCTTTACCGTCTTCTACAGCTGTTGTCATGCGTGTCGTCTCGACTTGATCGGTATCGTTAATTTGATTAGTGCTGATCGTTTCTTCTGCCATGTTAAAGATTCCTCATTATTGGGGAGCGGCGGGCGCGCCCGTTGATTCAGTCAGACCAACCGCCGCTTGAATGTCAGCAATGGCACGGTACTGCTCGGCTAAGGCTTCGGTAAATTCCCGTTGCGAATCAACGAGCCGACGCTGTTCGGCGATGAGATCGGTAATTCGATACGCCCCTATTTCGTATGCCGCACGCATGATTCTGATGTTCTCGTTCGAGCGTGAGATAACTCCTGACTCGAAGACGACGAGCGCCCGGCGTGCTGCTTCATAGCGCGCGTATGCGCTCGTGACTTCGGAGCGCACGACCGTTTCGAGAAACTCGCGCCGCCTCTGTGCTTGCGTGATCGCGGTCGCCGCTTCAGCTCTTGCATCCTGGTTTTTGTTAAAGACCGGAATACCGACCGAGACGCCGAACGTCAGCGTCCGGTCTCTGTCGGTGAGTATGCCGACGGGCGTATTGTCGAAAGATGAGCGCCCTTGCGTGTAGCGTGTGAAGGCTGTCACCTCCGGCGAACTTTGCGCGCGGGCGAGGCGCAAATCCGCTTGCGCCACTTCTTCGGTCAAGCGAGCGAGCCGCAGATCGGGACGCGTCCGTAAGGCGATTTCGATTGCCGCTTCAAGCGTCGTGGGCGGCGCAAGCAACACCGGGCGGGCGAGGTCTTCGCGCAATCGGAGCGGCTCGTTCGGCGGGATTCCGGCGAGAGATTTGATTCGTAGTAGCGCCGCTTGCAAGCGTCCTTCGACGAGTGCGCGCCGCGAGCGCAAGCGGTCAAGTTCAACGCGCAGCAAATTGAGTTCAAGCGGAGCGGTGTCGCCTTCGTTGACACGAATCTGCACAACCTTCGTCGTTTGCAGACCAAGGTCGTTCAAGCTTTCGGTGATTTCCAACTCGCGCAACGCCGCCAACGCTTCGGCGTAAGCCGTGCGGACATCGCCCGCCAGTCGCCGTTCGCGGTCGGCAATCTCCGCTTCGACGGCTTCGAGTTGGCCCAGCGCGAGTTCGACGCGTCGTCTGCGTCTGCCGCCTAATTCCAAAGGCACGCCGACGCCGATGCTCGTTTCGCTCTCGCCGCGCGAGCCGGTTAATCGTCCGGTCGTCAGTTCAAAATCAATCGTCGGATTGGGTCTGAGTCCCGCTTGACGAAGGCGTGCGCGGGCGCGTGTCACATCTAATCGCGCGGCGGCGAGTTCACCGTTGGCTGCGAGCGCACGCTGCACAAGGTCTGGGGACGAAGTGCCCTGTGTCGGATTGAAGTACAAAGCCACGACCGGGCTGATCGTCCGCTCGACTGTGGCTACCACTGCATCGCCGGATGTGACCGGAGGACGCGGCACGCTCTCCCCCTCTGCGTTGCGAGCCGTGATGCTTGAAGCATCTTGTGCCGGCACTGCGACGCTGATAGCTAGCGTCATGAATGACAAAGCAAGAGCTTTGAAGAGAACACATGCAGCACTCTCAAAGAGGCGGAAACTAATCGTCATCACCACCGTTACCTTTTCTACGAAAGCATTTCCTGATCTCGGGCCGATGCCGGACGCGGACGCGACGAGAGGTGGCACGCGGATAAGCAAGCGGCGCGAAGGGGCAGTTCAGGCTTGATTGGTTTTGGAAGCGTGTGCTTACGCCTTCTATGTGAGCGCGAGCGGACACACGAATCCGTAGCTGTTAAGCCGGAAGGCTGCTTGCGGCGCGAGAAAAGATTAAGCGTGACGTGGGGGGTGGAAGGGACTTCGGAGCGGAGAGTTTGGAAGCCGGTCCGGGTGTCGCGTAAACGGCGCAGACTTCACTATCAAAGCCTGACAATTGACGACGACCGTCACCGTCATGACGTGACCGCAGCAACAGAAGCAATCTTCCTCGTGCGGCACTTGGTTGGAAGGAGTGTCCGGTCGGGAATCATCGGAGCGGCGCATTGAAGCGACAATTGTGATTGCTGTGTCGCTGGTGGCAGAAACGGGAGCCGGGCGTTCAGTCACGAAAGCACCTATACCCTCGCGGCAGAAAACTTGTGGAAAGGTAATGTCTGCGAAGGTAAAAAGCAGAAAGAAAATGGCGACCCCGCGCACGAGGTATCCTTTCCGCCCTAAATCTCTGTTCAGTCTCGACTTCATCAGTTCACCCAACTGCAACTGTACCACACGCCTCCCGGCCAGAGAATTAGCCATTGGGCTTCACACAGGGCCATTCAGTTTTCGGCTGAAGTGGCAAGGTGAAGTAGCACAGACTTGCGGTCTGTGTCGGCTGCTCTGGCCGCCAAGGGTGAAAATCACAGAGGCAACCTACGGATACCGTTTGTGTATTCTTCTGTTTCGGATGCCTCCCAGATCAATATCAGCTCCTCTATTGCTTCGCGCACCCCCATTTGCTGCGGGATGATCAGAACGCCGGGACTATCGTGGCCAGTAATAAATTCGCCGAAGTGGTAGTGCATCATCTTCCAATCTTGCGAGACGAGGATACGGCCTTCGCCCGCCGCGAGCGTCAGCACGCGCTCGTCGTGCAGTCCCTCCAGCCCGGCATCCGTCGCCGTCCGAAAATCCACCTCCGGAGCGCGGCGGATGACACCGGTGATGATGTCCTCATTCAGATCGGCGTCGGCCTGGAAGCGGATCTTCATCGGCGGGCTCAGGTCACGCTCCCCTGTCGTAGCTTCTCCCGCGCCTCACTGAAGTTTTTGTAGAACTCCGGGTCAGCCGCGCGTTCCTGTTGGCGCTGCCGCTCGTACTCCGCTTCGTTCTCGGCCAGGTACTGGTCGATCTCGGCTTGGCGGCCCAGGTAGAAAGTGATCGCTCCGTACACCTCTTCCAGCGTCAGCAGCGGGTAGGAGCGCAGAATGCTCTCGGGCGCGGCGCCGCGGCGGAAGGCGTAGACGACGGAATCGAGCGAGATGCGTTTGCCGGCGATCCAGTATCCGCCGTCGCGGTGCTCGATATACTCTTTATGCATTTGGGGTACGATCTCCAATCCTGAAATCGGACTCTTTACGTTACAACGGGTGGAGCGGGTTTGGGTAGCGAGAAGCATTTGGCTTCACAGTCAGGTAGTAGCTCAGTCGGGGGAGATAAAACAAGGCCGCAGATTGACGCGGATCAGAAAAACATTTGATGGAAGCTGCGTTGATCCACGTTCATCCGCGGCTCATCTCACGGCCTTCGGGCCGCTACCCACAGTCAGATGTTATTCGCCACGTGAAGCATCATCCACCGACGTGTCTTCATCTTCGGCGAGCTTCGTCCAGACTTCCGCGAACTTTTCGATGTCAACGCGCGTCCGCTCCATCGAGCGGCGGCTGTCGAGATAGGCGGCCCAGTACGGCGTCGCGGTCAGAGCCTTCGTCGTCTCCGGGTCAATCACCTGCGCCAGCAGCGCGACGAGGTCGCTGGTCACGCGCGTGTGTTCGAGCAGCGCCTGAATAATCGTGTAGGCGAGCCGCGCCTGTTCATAAGCCAGGTTGCCGGAACTCGAAACTTCGATTGGTGTCCGTTGCTCGCTCACGCGGTTGCCCCTTCCGTATCGCTCGTCTCCGTCAACCAACTCCCGCGCACCAACGGCACCCCGGCGACGCGCGCGGGACGCTCCTCTTCACCAACCACGACTCTTACTTCCGTGCCCGCCGCGAGGTAATCGTATTTGACGAAGCCGAGCGCAACCGTTTTATTCAGCGCCGGCGAGAAGACGGACGACGTGATGCGCCCGATCTCTTTGCCGTCGACGGTTCGGATCTTTGATTCAGGCGGCGCGGGCCACGTCGCTTCGTCATCGAAGACGAGGCCGCTCAGTCGCTTCGCAACGTGGCCGCGCCAGTGGATGCGCGCGATGATCTCCTGCCCGACATAACAGCCTTTGGTGTAACTGACCGCGTCGTCGAGCGCCGCTTCGAGCACGACGTTGGTCTCGTTCATATCCACGCCGAAGCGCGCGACGCCTGCCTCGACGCGCAGGATTTCCAGCGCTGCCGAACCCGCCGGACGCACGCCGCATTGAATCATCGCTTCCCACAACGCCGCGCCGTGGTCTGCTTCGACGAACAGATCGAACCCATCTTCCGCGGTGTGCGTCGCTCGAATCACAGTCACCAATGCCTCGCGCCACGCCACGATGATGACGCGCTGTCGCATCACCTGTGCGGCTCCTTCACCGAGCAACGCGCCGACGACGCGCGCCGACGACGCGCCCTGCACCGATAACTGAACTGTCCAGTGCGTCACGTCCGCGACGTGAAAATCCCCGGCGAGCGTGAAGCGTCCGAGGGTCTTCATCACACTCGCGTGGGTCGCGGCTTCGGTGTCGAAGAGAAAAGTTTCGCCGCGACGGATGACGCGCGCGTTGGCGATTAAGCGGCCTTGCACGTTAGGGAACGCGGCGGCCATCCACGCGCCGTCCGCCAGCGTCTTCACGTCGTTGGTGATGAGGCCGTTGAGGAACATCACGGCCTCGCCGCCGCTCACCTCGATTCGCCCACGCGACGATAGATCAAACAGTCCTGCTGCGCCGCTGCCACCACCGCGCACCGCCGCGTACTCCGCCGCCACGTCGCCGTAACCTTGAGGCATCGACCACCCATCGCGCTCCTCAAAGGTCGCGCCGTGGCGGCGGTGAACCGCCTCAAGCGGCGATGTACGAATGCTTATGGGTTCCACTGTTTCGCTCATGATTCGCCAAAGAATCGCTCGTAAGATTTCGCTGTCAAGCCGGCGACGGCGCGCGCTCCCTGCACCAGCACGGGACGCTTGATGAACGTGTATTCGTTGGTCATTAACTCGATCATGTCGTCGTCTGACAATTCACGCTCGTGCAGATTCATCGCGCGGTACTTGCGCGCCCGCCGCGAGAAAAGCTCGCCCGCGCCGCCCGCGATTTCGGCCAAACCTTCGACCTCCGCGCGCGTCAACGGTTCGGTTTTCAAGTCGCGGTAAAGAGCGACCGCGTGCCCGATCTCCGTCAAATGCTGATCGGCCTTTTGACACGTCGTGCAGTGTGGCAGCCAGTACAGGATGGTCTGTTCGGGCATTCGTCTCTCTCGTGATTCACAAACGGCTTAAATTGTTTGAAGCACACCGTTCGTTCGCTGTGTCTTCGATTTCGATGAGTCGCAGCGCGCGGGCGACCGCCTGATAGTCTTCGACCTGCGCCGCTTCACGCCGGTGCGAGGCGAGCACCTGCGGGCTTGGATGATAGAGCGGCACCAGCAGGCGACCCCGCCAGTGATAAATTTGTCCGGCTGCTTCTTTTAATGAAAACCGATGATACTCAATGCGCGAAACCGCGGCAAGCGCGACCGCGCCGAGCGTGACGATCACCGGCGGGTCGATGGTCTCAAGCTGCCGGCGCAAAAAATCGGAGCAGTTGGCGACCTCCGCGCCGCTCGGTTTGCGGTTCGCGCCCGTCGCGCTTCGCGGGTTACAGAGCGCCGAGTTGGTGATAAAGATACGGTCGCGGCTGAGGTTGATCGAGTCGAGGTAACGCGTGAAGTTTTGCCCCGACTGGTCGCCCGAAAACGGCACGCGCGTGCGGTCGCCGCCCTGCCTGCCCGGAGCCTCGCCGATGAACATCACGCGCGCGTCGAGCGCTCCATTGCGCTCGCTCAACACCGGCGTGCGCCCGCACATCGCCGGACACTTGCGGCAGCGAGCGGTTTCGGTGAGTAGCTCCGCGAAGAGAGTGCGTTTATGCTTCAGCAGTTTCATCGGACGACTCATCCACGCTACTTCCGTCCCTCACGCAACTTAATTTCATGACTTTGCCCAACGATTGCCATTTGCCTAACAGAATTTGAGGTTGCCCAGGCACCCAACCTTTAAAACTTCTCCTATATTTTGCTTTCTATTTTCGGCGCGTCGCTTTATTCAACGCCCTTTCAGCATCGGCTATATCTTCGCGAGCGAGGTGGCAATAAGTATCGTCTTCGTTTTCACCGCAATTAATACAAACCGAGACAGACCTAGCTGCAATAACAATCTCCCACCCCGCAGGACTCATCATACGGTCGGATTCAAACGCAATCTTTTTCGCTTGCGGCTTTAACCGCTCCATGAGTCTCAT
>JACDEG010000380.1 GCA_013816505.1 Pyrinomonadaceae bacterium
GTTGAAGACCGCATGAAGCTGGCGCGCGAAGCCGGAGCCGAGACGATTGACTTCAACGACGAAAAAGGCGTGCTCGAATTATTGAATGAGATGACCGGCGGCAGAGGTCCCGATTCTTGCATGGACGCTGTCGGGATGGAGGCGCACGGCACATCTTTGGGCGCGATTTATGACCGTGTGAAAGCGGCGGCGTTCATGGCCACCGACCGCCCCAACGCGCTACGGCAAGCGATCATCGCGTGTCGCAAGGGCGGCACGGTTTCAGTTCCGGGCGTTTATGGCGGCTTCATCGACAAGATTCCGTTCGGTGCAGTAGTCAACAAAGCCTTAACAGTTAAGTCTGGGCAGACGCATGTGCATCGTTATCTGAAACCACTGCTTAATCTCATTCAAGAAGACAAGATCGACCCCAGCTTCATCATCACGCACCGCATGACGTTGGACGAAGCGCCAAACGGCTATGAGACGTTCAAGCACCGCGTGGACAACTGCATCAAGATCGTCCTCAAGCCGAACGGCGCAAGCGCGTGAACACAAACTTATGTGCGATACATCAAGAAACTAATTGCCCTGTCAGGATCGCCTGATTCTTTTCGCCAAGATCAAAGACAGTCCGTTCCGCGAGAATTTCAAGGTGATCGGCGGCTCCGGTGGTTGGCGGACCATCCAGACTAACTCGTTCGAATAGTTGAGCGTCGATTGCGTCGTCGAAGGCAGAAGCGAATTGGTAGCGCGTGAGTTGGGGTGGCGCACAAAAAAGGGAGCGGTCGCCATTGAAGCGCCGCTCCCCTTATGTTTTTCGTGACCACGAGTTTACGGTTTCGGCTTGGTGCTCGTGCCGGTCGTGGTACCTGAACCCGATGTTGTGCCCGATCCCGAAGTCGTCCCGGAGTCCGATGTTGTGCTTGAACCCGAAGTCGAGCTAGAGCCCGGTGTTGTGCCAGAGGTCGCGCCCGAGCCTGACGTGCTGGGCATGCTTGATGATGAATCCTTTGACCCGCCCATCATGCTTGAATGGGCGCTCTCGATCTCGCGCGTATGGCCCTGAAGCACCGGCAGCGTCTTGGCAGCGAACGCCTTCAAGTCCGCATCCCGACCACGCTCTGACTGCTTCTGAAACATCGCTACGTCTTTCTTGTGATCCTTCTGCATCTCCATGATGTACATGCGATCAAACTCAGCGCCGGAGAGATTAGAAAGTTTCGTAATCATCGCCCGGTGCTTGGCGTCCAACTCTTTCGGCAGCGTGACGCCCTTCGTAGCGGCCAACTGCATTAACTCGTCATTCGCCTTTGTATGATCGTCAACAAGCTGTTGACCAATACGCTTGACCGCTTCGCTCGAACCCTTCTCAGCCGCTAAACGGCCAGCTTCAACTTCCGTCATACCACCCATCGCTGCGTTCATGATGAATTTCCGGTCGTCGGATGACAGCATCGACTGACCCGCGCTCGTTGAACCGCTCTGGCTCGTACCAGACCCTGTGCTCTGGCCCGTCGTGCTGCTTCCTGTACTGCGATCAGTACCCGTACTGCTGCCCTGGCCGGTGCCCTGTGACGTGCTACGGTTACTGTCTCGATTTGTGTCCTGACCCTGTGGGGTGGTTTGGTTCTGAGTGGTGGTTTGGTTTTGAGTGGTGCTCGTACCCGTGTTCTGCTGGGCTGTCGCCAAGCTCCCGCCCGCCACAAACATTCCCGTGGCCATCCCCGCCGCCATCAGCGTTAGGGTAACTTTCCCTCTATTCTTTCCCATGATCTTTTCCTCTTCTCTGTATGTTAAAGCACTCGTTGATTTTCTTATTAGCGATTGTCACGGGACACCGTGAGGGGGTGAGTGCTTACCCCTCGTGCCACCCCGTGACTCGTAAAGGCAAAACTTTATGCGCCGGCGCTGCCAGCCTTGTCGAGCGCGCGAATGCGGTCGTGCGCCTCCTGAACTTTTGCGTACTGCCGCTCAATGACTGAACGAACGTCAGCGGGAACTTTGTTCTCCAGTGCGTCTTTATAGTTACTGACCGCTGAATCTTCACCGCGCTCGCACTCGGCAATCACGGCGGCATCGTCTTTGCCGGTCACAGCGGACTTGATGTTGATCCAACCACGGTGCAGAGAAGCGGCGACGCTGCCGGTCTTTTCCGGATCACCGCCAAGGCGCAGCACTTCGTTTTGCAACTCGCCGGCGAACTGTGCTCGTTGCTGCGAGTAGTTGTAGAAAAGCGTTTTTAGTTCGCTCTTGTTCACACCTTCGGCAGCGGTCTGAAAACCGGTCTGACCATCCTTACAGGTTTCGATTAAATTATTGAGAGTCGAGATTACATCATCATTAGTTGCCATTGTGTTGCTTCTCCATTCCAAATATGATTAAAAAAGTTGCGAGGTTGTCATCAATTGCGGGCAAGTATTTCATTAAGCGTTCGCCGCTGCCTTACCCGTCCCTCCGGTATTGCGTCCGAGCGCAAAAAACTTGACCAGCACCAGCCCTGCGATGAACCCGCCAATGTGCGCCGCGTAAGCCACGCCGCCCTCTTGCGTGCCGCCACCGAGCAGTCCGATGCCGCTAATTAACTGGAACACGAACCACAGTCCGACCGCCACGTAACCCGGTACTTCAGTCAACATACGGAGCATGATGACACGCACGCGGCGGTGCGGGTGCAGCACAAGGTAGCCACCCAAGACCCCGGAGATGGCCCCCGATGCGCCGAGGCTCGGCACTAATGCGTTCGCGCCCGAAGTGTTCATCAAGACGTGCGACATCGACGCGATCAAGCCGGTCAAAAGGTAGAAGGCTACATACCTTCCGCGCCCTAAATCGTCCTCCACGTTGTCGCCGAAAATCCACAGAAACAGCATGTTGCCGAGCAGGTGCATCAGCCCGCCGTGCATAAACATCGAGGTCAAGAGCGTGAGATAAACCGAAACCGGCGTCGGCTGTAAGCCAGGGGCGCGAAAGCGCTCTCCACTGGCCGGGTCGACGATGGTTCGATCCGGCGTCACGACATCGTTACCCGTCACGATCTCTTGCGGCACGGTCGAAAATTTATATGTAAAATCGTCGTTCGAGCCGAGACCTTGCAGGAAGACGAAGACCAAGACATTGATCGCGATGAACAGATAAGTAACGACGGGCGTCGTCCTTCGTCCAGTGTTGTCGTCGCCTATCGGAAAGATCATCGGGTGCTGTTTCCTTATCTACCAACTTATGCGTTCATCGAGAAACGAGCCGCGTTGATCATACGGCGAAATCGAATTAAATTTGTAGTTGACGGTATTCCGATGCTTGCATCTCGCGTTCCGCACACCTCCGCATGCTTTCGCTTTCGGATTGAGATGGCCGAATGCTGGACTTTCGATACGCGGACGGGAGCTTTCAAAAAATCGAATGGATGATACGGAAGGATTTTCGAGAACGATTCTGATACATCAGAGCAGACATCGCACGCTTTTACTTCGCTGCTTCGCTGCTGTTCGGCCCCGTCGCGACCACGCCTGAAACGGTCAGCGCCGGCTCGTGCGGCTTCAATAATTCGTAGCCCTCGGAGCGCGCCACATATGTCGCCGCCGTCAGGTCGCCGACGACGTTCAAGGTCGTGCGGCACATATCGAGGATGCGGTCGACGCCGAGGATGATGGCGATCAGCGCGGTCGGGATATTGTAGGAAGCGAGCACCACGATGATGAACGGAATCGAGCCGGATGGGACGCCCGCCGTGCCGATGCCGCCGAGGATGGCAAGATAAGTGATGCCGAGTTGGTCACCGAGCGAGAGATTGACGCCCGCGAGTTGCGCGAGAAAGAGAATCGTCACCCCTTCATAAAGGGCGGTGCCGTTTTGATTCGCGGTCGCACCGACGGTCAGCACGAAGCTGTTAATCTCGCGTGGCACGCCTAAGTTTTCCTCCGACACGCGCAGCGCCGTCGGCAGCGTGGCGTTCGAGGAAGAAGTCGAGAAAGCGGTAATCATCACCGTCTTGATGCGGCGAAAGAATTCAATTGGCGAGATGCGTGACAGGAAATAGATCGACAAAGAGTAAACGCCGAACATGTGCAACGCCAGACCGCCAAGCACCGTCAACATGAACCATCCGAGCGCGCCGAGCAGTTCGAGGCCGAACCGTGCCGTATTATTGAAGAGCAGGCATGCCACCGCGAACGGCGCAATCTTCATAATGATGTCAATGATCTTCGCCGAGATTTCATAAAGCGCTTGCAACCCGCGCAGCAGCGGCGCAGTCACCTCCGCCGGGATCAGGGTCGTGGCGATGCCGAGCAAGAGCGCGAAGAACATCAGGTGCAGCATGTTCGGCGTCTCTGATGCGACCGCCGCCACCGGATTCACGGGCACGATGGTTTTCACGACCTGCATCAACGGCGAGTCGGGCACTGCTCCGGTCTTAATCGCGGCCTCGACCGTCTTCGAGGCATCCGAGCTGTAACGTTGTTGCAGTTGCGCACTGGTCTCGGCGCTAATCCGTTCGCCGGGTCGCACCGTGTTGGCGAGGGTCAATCCGATGACGACCGAAATCGCCGAAATGACGAGGGTATAAGCGAACGACTTCAACCCGACGCGACCTAGTTTACGAACGTCACCGATGCCCGCGACGCCGACCACCAGCGAAGCAAAAACCAGCGGCGTGACGATCATCAACAGCAGGCGCAGGAACAGCGCGCCTACAGGCTCGGTGATATTTCTGATGATCCACGCGACGTTCGGGTGCGGGACTCGGACCCCCGCGATGTTAGGGTCGGGAATGCTGAACAGCACGTAAGTTAATACTCCCGCGACGACGCCGATCACCAAACCGATCAGGATGCGCGTGTGCGTCGCCATCCCGCGCGGGCGGTCTGGAGTCTTATCATCAAGGTCGGTCGCCTGTTCACGCTCGTATGCGTCCGCTGCACCCCGCTCGCCCGCCACGCCGCGTCTCTTTCCTTCATCAACCATTTTCGATACCTCGATGCTTCGATAGTGAGTGCTGAGTTCAAGCGAGACTGCTTCTGCTCAGTCCTCAGTTCTCATCACTTTTTATTTTCCCCACCGGAGTTTGCCGCGCAGCACCTCGAAGTAATTTCGGTTCGCGGGCTGCACGAGATTGAAGGTGGTGCGGCTCCTTCGGATCACTACCCGGTCGCCGGCTTCGAGCGGGAATCCGACTTGCCCGTCGAGCGTGACCGCGACTTCTTCCCGCGGCGTCTTTAGCGTCGCGACGATCTCGGCGTCGTCCGGCACGACGAGCGGGCGGTTCGACAGCGTATGCGGGCAGATCGGTGTTATCACCACCGCGTTCATCGACGGATAAATGACGGGGCCACCGGCCGACAGGTTGTACGCGGTCGAGCCGGTCGGCGTCGACACGATCAGTCCGTCGGCGCGGAACGTGTTGACGAAAAGTCCGTTGAGGTGTGTTTCGATCTCAATGATCCGCGCCAGCGCCGACTTGCTGATGACGACATCGTTCAAGACACGGTTGCACAATAGTTGCTCGCCGCCGCGGTAGATTTCGGCGGTCAGCATCACGCGCCGGTCAAGGCAATAATGCCCGCCTCCGACGATTCCTTCGAGCGCCGGGATCATCTCCTCGACTCGAAACTCGGCGAGGTAACCGAGCGTCCCAAAGTTGATGCCGAGTACCGGCACCGCATAGTCGCCGAGCATCCGCGCGGTCGCGATCATCGTCCCGTCGCCGCCGAGCACGACCACCAGATCGACGCTCGCCGCCAACTCGTCGTCACCCACGACCTTGACCACGCACCCGGTCTGCGCCTCGACCTCGGCACGCTCGACGCGCGGTGTGGTGACGAGCGTGATGCCGCGCGCGGCAAGCCACTCCATCAGCAGACAGATAGTCTTCACCGCCTCCGGCTGGTGTGGTTTGACGAGAACGCCGACGCGACGAATTGCGGACTCTATCATTTCCGTGCGGAGTCGACAGAAGAAAACATCCGGCCTGCGCCTCAAGTTCTCAATGCGGGCGGCGAGACCGTGACTTTAGAACGAACGTGCCGTTCGTGTTGTGATTAGCGTGTAATAAGTTTGAAGAACGACCGGATGATAGCCACGCCCGCGGAGGGTGTCAACGGGTTTGGAGTTCGACCTCCGTGCGGCATCGAGTGTTCGAGGCACGAGGCGAAGATCGGACTTTCGGCCCCCGCTACTCCTTCCGGCGCGGTTCACTGTACAGGGC
>JACDEG010000381.1 GCA_013816505.1 Pyrinomonadaceae bacterium
TTTACGAATCCATGCACCCCTCGTTACTTCACCGACCGTCGAAGGCATCACATCGAAGTGCGGCGGATCACGCACACCCAGCCAGCGAAAGCCGTGCTGTTGCATGATCTGGACGATCCGCCCACGGTCAGGGCGCACCCGCATGCCGTTCATGTCAACGGCGCCGCCTGACTCATGCGGACTGGTGCCCGGCTTCGCCTTCAGGTTCGGACCCGCATCGACATTCTCCTGCTGGCAGGTCGTGCGAAAGCCCCAGGTGAAGGTCATCCCACTGATGCCTTCCGCTTCCATCTGCTGCATCGCGGCGATCAGCCTGCGCACCGCGCGACGATCAAGCGCTGGTGTGCGTGGGTAGTTCACGCCCGGCAGTCGCACGCAGACCAGTTGCGCACCGCCGAAGTCAATCTCCGCTTCGCTCGCCGGAGGCACGCTTGAAGTTTTCCCGCTCGCCGGCAGATGAGAGATGTTCGCATCAGAAGGCGCCGTCGCTGAAGGCGGTGTGCTTCCGTCGGGCGCGACGGTGGTGCCGCTTACGAAGACGACGATCAGCAGCACGCACACCGCGACGAAGAGCAGGATCATTCCAACCACGACGAGCAGCACGACGAGGATGCCGCCGCGCTCGTTCACAGGCCCACCACAAAGACGAACTCTGTTCCCACCCGCACGACCACTTCGCGTTGATCATTCATCATCGAATCACCCCGCTCGTTGATCGCTTGCTCAGCTTCAAAGGCGGCGCTGCTGCCGATGCCGCCGAGGCTACCCGCGATGCCACGCGCCACACTGCGCGCGGCGCGCCCGAAGATGTTTGGACCAGAGCGTTGCTGCTTCACTTCACCGCGCACGCCTGGCCGACCGTCCGCACCTTTGATCGAGCCGTGAAGCGGAATCTCATGCCCCCGGATGCGCAGGAATCCGACTTGTCTCTTATCCAAAGCGAGCCGGCTGTAATACTCACCTCCGGCGAACGGCAACTCGCCTTCCGTGCCCGCCGGGATCAACACTGCGCCCCCTTCATCTTTGACGGCTTCAACCACGCGCACTCGCACGAACGAAGCGATGCCGGAAGCGGCCGGTTCAGTCAGGCTCATCCGAATGCGTGTGCCGCGCGGAAGACGTGTCAGCCGCCGCACCATTTGCGCATCCACCTTCAAACCATCCGCTGTGTCAGGCTCTGTCGAATCATTTGCTTTGGGCGCGATGGCGACTTCTTCAAATGGCCTCGTCGTCTCTGCTGGCGGGACGCCACGATTTCCATCCGTCGCGACAAGCGTTGAAGATTCGCCACCGAGCGGTGTGGCGAAAGAACTGTTGGCGTCGAAGGCGAAAGCGTTGACCGCTTGACCGGTGGATGACGCCACCCGTTGCTGTGATCCATGTCGCTGTGGCGGAAGCGACGGCACAGGGCTATACGGTTGATAGTTCAGCGGCGCAGAGAACGGCGAAGGTTGCGGCGAAGGTTGCGGCGCTCCACTGGCAGAGTTCGTCATCGCACCCGGCGGACCAAGCGTTGAGTCAGCCGGTGCCCCCGAAGTCAGAATGCGCGTCCCCGTCAAGCGGGTGTTCGTGTTCTGCGCTGCGGCGCTGGTCTGGCGGCGCCCGTCAGTGGACAGCGTGCCGCTTGGTGCCGCGTACAGCATGTAGAGGAAAATACCAGCCGCGCCGACACCGGCGATGGCGATTCCGGCGTGGCGGTTCGAGCGGCCACCGGGCTTGATCGCATGGCGCAACCGGCTCATCGGCGTTGGTGGCGCGGGCGGTCTGACAGTGTCGCGCGCCGTCGCTTCACGTGTTGATGGAGCTGCGTCCGCTCGCACGCGACTGTGGGTTGGATTCAGCCATCCACTGCCCTGATCAATCACTTCATCGGGCGAATCAATTTCATCAGCAGACATATCCGTTCCCTTTCCCTGTTCAATCACCCTCGCACCTCCTTCATTCGCCGAGCAGCGACGCCCGGATCGTTCTCCCCGACACATTAAAGATTAACCGGTCCAGTGCATGTACGCTCTGCACATACACGGCGACCCGAACACTTCTGCCGGGCAGCACATCGCCTGACGGAGCGTGCATCAACGTGCGTCTCGAAATTCCCGTTGACACCGTGTCACGGGATCGCTCTCCAGCGGAGACGGTGACGCCTTCGAGACGGCGCGGCTGCTTCGATCCGTTGCGCAGCTCATAGACGAGCCACACCGCACCATCATGATCCAGCCTCGCCAGCTGCCGGATGCGACACCCGTCGATGGTCACCGCGCGACCTTTTCGCAGCTTCAAAGGCATCCGACTGAAACCGGCGAGCGCTGCTGTCAATCCAGCATCAACGCCTACATTTCGCGCCGCCACCGCACGTTGCTCTGCTTCAAGGCGGGCAACTTCTGCGTCACGCAGGCCCGCCTTGAGCGCACCGACTTGTTCACCTAGCGCGGCAAGCTGAGTCTCCAACTTCTTCCGTGCGGTATCCGCGCCACCGGTGCGAATGTGGACTTCGCCGTGGAAGTCGCCGGGGCCTGCTCCGGTCGGCACAAACACGGTGCGGACGAAAAACGATGCGTGACCATGATCGGTCTCGACAATGACATTCGTGGTGATTCCGGCGAGCGCCATCGTTGGCCGCAGGTAGAGCAGGCGGCCGGCGAACTTTTCGTTTGACTCCTGCACGCCGAGCTGTTCGCGCAGACCCGAGACAATATTGATTGGCTCTTCATCGGGGAAGACGAGCGTCGTGGCGGCACCGACCGCGCACTGCACCGTGACGGTTGGTGCAGACTGTGGCGTGATGTCGAGGCGGAAGGGGACGTGCGTGCGCTCTGCGATCTTTGGCTGATGACGCCTCACTCGCTTCTTTTTCGCCACACCGTGGATGGCAGGCGTGAGGGTCAAGGCGATGATGACGACACCCGCGACCATGAAGTGCCAGATGATCGGGCGCGTGACGGATCGGGTATATCCGTTAAGTTGAGCGCATTCACATTGAACTTCGCAGCTACTGTGGTGCTGTGGCATCGGCTTCCTCCTTGACCGGCTTGGTCCACGGTTGCGTTGAGTCAACCAGTAAGCCCGCCGCGTTTTGCAGCGTGACCTCAGTCGGCACTAACCGCACGCGATAGGAAAAACTTCCCGCCATGATCGGCTCACTCGTCCCCAACCGGTAGGTCTTGACCCGTCCGGAGATGAGCACGTGATAGCGATCCACGCTCCCCGCCTCACTCGCTGGCACGTCTGCCGCAGTCATCAAGCGCACGTCCGCCGGATCAGCCTCAATCGTGCGGTAAATCTGAAGGTCTTCGATCTGCTTCGCGGATGGTTCCAGTTCGCGCTCGAAAGCTTCACGCATGCGGGGCGTCATCATCGCTTTCGCTTCCGCGAAGAAGGCGCGCACGTTGGTCGAGTCGGCTCCGACGGTGAGGCGCACGATGTCCCACGCGCGGCGCAGAATCTGCACATCGCGCGGGCCCGACTGCAGTGTCGCCGGATCACGAATGACACTTCCCCCTTCACTTACTTCAACGACGATGGGCGGCTTGTGGACGAGCGCCCGGTACAGACTGTAGCCGTAGATGACGAGCACGAGGTTGGTGATGATCGCGCCGAGCGCAACCACGGTGAGCAACATCACGACCCATGTGAGCGTGCCACGGATGACGGGCGCTCTCCCTTCCAGGACACGCCACCGTGCCGGTTTATCAGGGGTCGGTACGGGTTGTGCGCTCATCAAGACATCTCCTTTCAACTGCTCTACCAAAAGCTGCTCTCGTTCAGCATGGATTACTTGCAAAGAGAGAGAGCATCAATCTCCTTCGCCAGTTCCGAAGGGAACCGAACGAACACGCTTATGCACACGCGGATTATCGCCAGTCACCTTCCATCCCCAAGTCACGTGTTGAGCGTGCTGCATCAAGTCCGGTCGTTTGCGCATCAAGCTTCGTCGTTGAGCGAGTCTTCCCGGTTGGTCCGGTCGCAGCACTACCACCGCCGCCGCTTCCTCCGCCACCACCGCCGCCCGTCGCGCCCATCGTGCTGCCGACAGTGCCGCCGCTGCCACCGCCTCCACCCGCTCCCGCTGCCGCTGCACCTCCGCCGGTCACGATGCGTCCGGATGCACCACCGCCGGCGCCCTTCGTCGCTAAACCACCGACCAGCGATGCGGCTTGGATCACTCTATTCGCCATATTCATAGCCTGTTGAGTGCCCGCTTCAAACCCGAAGGTCGCCGCCGCCGAAAAGCGTGAAATTGGGAACACGGCGTACGCCTGGAACGGCAAGCTGAGGTACAGGATCGCAAAGCCAAAGCAGATCGCCATTGACTCATAGTGGTTGGTGAGCGTCAGACGGCCCTCCAGAATATCGAGCTGCGGCTGAAAGAAGCTGTCAGCGGTGCGCACAAAGAAAGCATTGACCGCCATCAACACTTGCCAAAACGAGAGCTGCACCAGCGCCGTCATCCACGCGCCCCCGATCCTTCCGCCAATTCCTGGCAACACCGAGAGCACGATCAACAGTGGCGAGACGACGAACATCAGGACGACGAACAAGCGCCACAGCAGCATGATTAAAATCACCGCGACGTAGAACAGAATGGTGAAGACGGCGAGAAACAGTTCGGTGAGCAGCATCTGACTGGGGGTGAGGAGCGCCGTGATGGCTGCCAGTTTCTCGAACCAGCGTTGATAGAAAGGTGCATTGTTCTGCCGCGCGGTCTCTTCACGCTCGGCGGCCGCGCGGAACTCTTCGTTGAGCTTCGCAATCTCAGATTGGGGAAAGATTTGATTGGCGATGTAATTGCCCGACCCGATGATTGAGCCAAAGACAAAGTTTGGGAAGATCGAGAGCAGCACACCCGCGAGCAGCCCGCGCAGCAACGTGTCGTACCAAGTGGTCTTGATGTTGGCGAGCACGCCGCAGATATTCAGGACGTAGGAGAGCGCCATCAGAAAACCGAGCATCCCCCACGCTGCCAAATATACCTTCTGGTAGATGCCCCACGCCTGCTGCGCGCCCATCGATGGGATGTACTCGAAGGGCACGCCGGGGA
This sequence comes from Pyrinomonadaceae bacterium, assembly GCA_013816505.1. Lineage (GTDB taxonomy): Bacteria > Acidobacteriota > Blastocatellia > Pyrinomonadales > Pyrinomonadaceae > JACDEG01. Next base: position 5,039 of record JACDEG010000381.1, read on the forward strand.
TGTTGCGCAAGACAGGTTGTTGGAACAGCAGTAGCCCTGAGTAGTTCACTTCTCTCCTCCCGTAGTACGGTGTCAGCCACATCTCTCCTAGTCATCCCAGTAATATCTGTGGCGAAAAGAGCGCGCACTGTTCGTCGGTACGATCAGTGAACACACGCCTCGGAAGACTTGGAATACGACAACGACGGCAGTCCAACCGACCCACACCAATTTCCAGAACATGATGATTCGCTCCTTCTTCATTAATCCCCATCATGGCATTGCGCACCAATGCACTTCTCGATTACTGCATCGTCTCGATTGACTTCGGGCTGGCCGGTGAGAAGTAGACCGCGCCCATCAATTGCAACCGATGCTCCCGATCCTTCAATCGGTTGAGTTCTGCATTCCCCGCCGCGTGCGCCTGAAAGCCGAGTTGATGCACTGCCAACCGATTATTCTGATTAGCGGTTTGCACCATCAACAGTTCAGCATCAAGTTGCTCCGCCGCAATCATCGTCATCTTGCGCTCCAGATCACCGGGCGGCAGTTCTCCGGCAGTGATGTCAGCCTTCAGTTGCGCGATGTTCTTCTGCTTCTCGATGATCGCTTGATAGACTTCACCCGCCTGCGCGGTGGCGGTCCCCATCTCACGATGCGCCGCCTCGACCGTGATGCCATTGGTGGTCACCGGCACATCGCCCCACACCGTCTCCAGGTGGTCGCGCATCTTCGCCCAGCTCGAAGAGGTCGCACGGTTATCAAGTATTAATCGCAACTCGTCGAGAGCTTCAGCCGCTGAGCGCGTCTCTTTGATCCGCTTGAACTCATCAACGCCCGTCCAGCCGACCCACTCAATGCGGATCGGCGTGGAGCACACCGTCACGGTCTGTTTCTCCGGCAATCTTTGCCACACGCGGCGCCACGCCCCATCAATCATCTCGCGGTACTTGGCGAAGTCCTTGAACTCGCCGAGATAGTTCTTCCAATGCTCGATTTGTTCTTGCATCTGTTGGGCTTGCTCGGCCCACTGCACGAGGGTTTCAATGTGCTGTGCAATTGATTCGATGTGGGTCGTCGGGTCGTAGACGATGGTCGGGACGCCGGGGATGAGCGCGCGTGCCGTGCCGTAACCGATGGCGATCACGAGCGCTGCATTGAGCAC
>JACDEG010000027.1 GCA_013816505.1 Pyrinomonadaceae bacterium
CCGGCAGCTTACCAAGGTAGTCGAACGGCTCAACAATCGCCCGCGCAAAACACTCGGCTACAAAACGCCGAATGAGGTATTCTTCAAACTACCACTTGTTGCACTTACAACTTGAATCCACGTTCTCAAAGAATCTCGATTACAGAGTACTTAGTGTACTTGTGACTGTTGCAACCTTGGCAGGACAGGGCCAGATTGTCAGCCGTTGTTTTCCCGCCCCTTATCTACTGGGATGGAATGTTCGATAGCGAAGGATGAAACGGCGTGAGAGACCGGGCTGAGGCAGTATTCGCAATGACCGTGTGCACGTGCAATCACTGAGCACCGAAGTTTTGCCGGGATGTGTGGTCTAGACATAGGGCAGCGGCTGGAGACCGAGTTGCCGCATCATCTCATCAAGTGAGACTTGACGAAGTTTCGCCAGTTCGATCAGCCGACCTAATCTTTCGGCTTCAAGCGTTTCGACCTGATCGGTCAGGCGTAACAATTCCTGATGCTCTTCGGGCGTCAGCGTGCGCTCATCGCGCCCCGTGATCAATTCGTCGTAACGGCGGAGCACGTCGGCAGGCACGGGCTGATTGATTTTCAAAAGCAGTTCGGACTCGGCGTCCGGAAGCGTCGGTGCATCGTACTGCGCGCGCAGCAGCAACACCTGCTCGATGAAGTGATGCAAGTCCCGGCGCGACATCTGCCGCGCGGCGTTGAGAAGTTGCTCGAATGATAAATTGGCTTCGATCTGAATGGTCGGCATAACACAGTGTCCTTAAGCGACCTATCAATCATAAGCCAATTTTCGAGGCTTTGACTAACCACAACGGAGCATTTATGCAAACACTAATTCAAGACATACGTTACGGCGCACGAGCGTTGCTCAAGAAACCCGGCTTCACGGCGATTGCGGTGCTTACATTGGCACTCGGCATCGGCGCGAACACGGCGATCTTTTCGGTCGTCAATGCGGTGTTGTTGCGTCCGCTGCCCTACAAAGAACCTGCGCGCTTGGTCGCGGTCTGGGAGACGAATGAGCAGTTGAGTTCAGAATTTAGGAATCGAAATGAGGTTGCGATGGGCAACTTCCTCGATTGGCGAACGCAGAACGATGTCTTCGAGGGGATGGTGGCGCTGGTTTACACGAGCTTCAACCTGTCGGGCGAAAGCGAGCCGGAACGAATCCAGGGCGCAACCGTGACCTCTGGCTTCTTTCAGACGCTTGGCGTCCAGCCCGCCAGCGGGCGCGCGTTTCTGAACGACGAAGAGACGCCGTCCGGCGCTCGTGTCGTAGTCATCAGTCACGGACTATGGCAGCGTCGCTTCGGCTCTGACCCGCAACTGATTGGAAAGGCTCTCCCGGTCAACGGCACTGAGCACACCGTAGTCGGCATCATGCCGCCCGACTTTCAATTGGATTTTCCGATCAGCCGTCAGGTGGATATGTGGTCGCCAGCGCGTGTTGATCCGGGCACAGCGAATCGCACGGCACATTACCTGTATGTGCTGGGGCGTCTGAAAGAGGGGGTCTCGCTTGAGCAGGCACAGATGGGGATGAACATCATCGCCCGCCAGCTTCAACACCAATATCCGGAGACAAACGCCGTCAACGGCGCCAACGTCGTACCTCTCCACCGGCAGTTGGTCGGAAATGTTCAGTCCTTTATCTACATCTTGTTCGGAGCAGTTGGCTTCGTGCTGCTGATTGCGTGCGCTAACGTCGCGAATCTTCTGCTCGCGCGTGTTGCCGAGCGCCGTAGAGAGGTCGCGATCCGCATGGCGCTTGGCGCGAGTCGCCGACGGCTCATTCGGCAATTGCTGACCGAAAGCCTGATGCTCTCGATACTCGGCGGACTGTTCGGACTGCTGTTGACCTTCTGGGGAGTTGACCTTCTCGTGGCGCTCATCCCTTCGGATGTTCCGAGGCTACAGGAGTTGAGACTGCATGTTCCGGTCTTTCTGTGGATGCTTGCCATCTCAGTCTTGACAGGCGTGCTCTTTGGATTAGTGCCGGCTCTTCAAGCATCGAAACCCGATCTGAACGATGTGCTCAAAGAGAGTGGCGGACGAGCGACCGGAGGCTTGCAACGCAGCCGCATACGCAGCCTGCTGGTCGTTTCCGAAATGGCGCTCGCGCTGATGCTGCTGGTCGGCGCAGGCTTGATGATTAAAAGCTTCGTACTCTTACAGCACGTCAGCCCCGGCTTCGATTCGAAGAATGTGTTGACGATGAGCATCTCTTTGCCGAGCAGGAAATACCCGGAGGGTAGACAGTCCGTAGCTTTCTATGAACATCTCTTCGAGCGCATTAAAGCCGTGCCGGGCATCGAGTCTGTCGGCGGCATTGATCCGCTGCCCTTGAGCGACAGTAATACGACGGAGGGCTTCATCATTGAGGGACAACCTGCCTTGCCGATGGTGGAACGTCCCGCCGCCGGCGAACGCATCATCAGTCCCGATTATTTCAACGCGATGAGAATCCCTCTCATCGCGGGACGCGCACTGACAGATCAGGATCGTGAGGATACACCGCGCGCGCTTGTCATCAACGAGGCACTGGCGCGGCGCTTCCGGGCTGATGGAGAAGCCATCGGAAAGCGCCTGAGCTTTAGCGAAGACAACAGCCAGCCGATCTGGTGGGAGGTCGTCGGAGTGGTCGGAAACGTCAAGCATGATCGCCTCGACGCTGATGCCCAACCGGAACTTTACAAGTCTTACCGGCAATCTCCGAAGAGGTTTATGACACTGGTGGCACGGACTTCTTCAGACCCGGCGGGGATGGTCGCGGCGGTACGCAAACAGGTGTTAGTCGTAGATCAGGATCAACCCGTCTTCGACATTAGGACGATGGAGCAGCGTCTCTCGAAGTCCATCGCGCGAAACCGTTTCATCATGATGCTGCTCGGTCTCTTCTCCGTGATGGCGCTCTTGCTGGCGGCCATCGGTATTTACGGCGTGATGGCATACACAGTCACGCAGCGCACGCATGAAATCGGCATCCGCATCGCGCTCGGTGCGCAGACAAGTGATGTGCTGAAGATGGTCGTCAAGCAGGGAATAACGCTGACGATGATCGGTGTCGCCGTCGGCTTAGCGGGAGCACTTCTGTTGACACGTGTAATGACAAGCTTGCTCTATGGAGTGTCGGCGACTGATCCGGTGACGTTCATCGGTGTCGCGATATTGTTAACGTCCGTGGCACTGCTGGCGTGTTACATCCCAGCGCGGCGGGCAACGAAGGTGGACCCGATGGTTGCGCTGAGGTACGAATGACTGTGCGGATTTGCGAGTGCGTAACGCGAAATGAATCCTGATCAAATCCCTCTATGAAAACAATTGATCCAAGGCGGCTTTCGCTTCGGCGAGCACGCACGCGGAAATCCACAGTGAGGAGTTGGCAAGATCATCCAAAGCGGCTTCAGCCTCAACGCGCGTCAGATGACGAATGGCTGCAGCCCACAACACAACACCCAATGAGCCATGAGCTTCTAAGCCTAAAGACCCGGCCAACAGGCGCGCCGCAGCATCGTCGGTTAGCAGCCAGTCAGCCCGAAGTTGACGCGCCAGTGCAATGGCTTCCGCTTCTCCGGCATCAAGCAGACCCGCTTGGTGCCACGCCTGTGCTTCGGTCGCGTGCGGTTCGACGAGCGGCGTTAACTTTATCCAGTGAGGCTTGGTGCTCGACCAACTCGCTTCGTGGTGGCGCATCTCTTGATCAACCATGCGGGGGATATGCACCTCGCCGATGGGTTCGAGCAGATGAATACTCGCCGCCTCAGTCAAGTGCAGGAGCGGGCCGGTATCGGAAACAACCACTCGTCTCACGCATCGCTCGCTTCGCGCTGTGCGAGCGCCCACTGAATGTCCTCACGCTGAAATCGCTCAACCAACTCAACGCGAGATTTACGCACAAACTCCAGAACGGCGGCGCGCACAGCCTCTTCTTGGTTCTGAAACCAACCGGCCTCGATCAGCCGATTCAACTCATCAGCCAGTTTGTCCGGCAGTTCTACTTCGATAGATTTCATCCGCGCATGCTCCTTTGCCATCCAACTACCGCTCGCCCTCAGTCTAGGTTTCACCCATCAGCCGGTCAAGGTAAAGAGGTAGAAAACGGCAAGCTGTCAAACATCAACACAGACGCTCCTCGCCACTTCTGCTCGCGGCGAGAAGCACGGAGGTATTGATAATGCAAACACTCTGGCAAGACTTGAAATACGGCGTGCGAATGCTGTGGAAGAAACCCGGCTTCACAGCCATCGCGGTACTCACATTGGCATTAGGCATCGGTGCGAACACGGCGATCTTCTCGGTCGTCAACGCGGTGCTTTTCCGGCCATTGCCGTTCCGTGAGCCGGGGAGTCTGGTCTGGATTGCAAACATCGGCACGAGCGGGATGTCGGGCGCGACGACTAGGGTGGCAAATTACTCGGACTGGCGTGGAATGAATCAGTCGTTCGAGGACTTAGCCGCTTACTTCGCGTTCTTTGATTACGGCAGCTATACGCTGACGGGGAGCGGCGAGCCGGAGCGGTTGAGCGGGGTCGGTGTGTCGCAGAACTTCCTTGACACGCTCGGCGTACAGCCGCGCCTCGGGCGCGGTTTCGATGACGAGGAGTCCAAGTGGAACGGGCGCAAGGCGACGATTCTCAGCCACAACTTCTGGCAACGGCGCTTCGGTTCAGACCCGGCGGTTGTCGGGCGCACCGTCACGCTGAACAACGAACCGACAATCATCGTCGGAGTGATGCCGTCATCATTCGACTTCGCTTCCGTCTTCTCGCCCGGATCGAAGGTTGACATGTTGGTGCCGTTCCCCATAACTCCGGAAACCGACAAGTGGGGAAACACGCTGGCCGTTATCGGGCGACTGAAGCCGGGCGTGACAGTCGGACAGGCGCAGGCGGAATTCGATTTACTCAACCAGCAATTGCAACAGGCGCACCCGGAGCGCGGGCCGGGGTTCGGGGCGCGGATGACAGAGCTGCAGGAGCGGGTCAAGGGGCCGTTCCGCCGAGCACTGCTGGTGCTCTTCGGCGCGGTCGGCTGCGTGCTGCTTCACGCCGTAAGGAAATCGCCGTGCGCCTCGCGCTCGGTGCCAACAGATTACGGTTGATCCGGCAGATGCTGACCGAAAGCGTGCTGCTCTCGCTCGGCGGCGCGGCGCTCGGTCTGCCCTTGGCCGCCTTCGCGACGGAGGCTCTCACCTCCACACGAGCGATCAACATCCCGCTGTTACAGTCAGCCGAAGTTGATGGTGGGGCGCTCGTCTTCACGCTCGTCGTCGCGGTTGTGACCGGGCTTCTCTTCGGGATTGTTCCCGCGCTCCAAATTTCCGACGCTGGTGTGCATGAAGATTTGAAGGACGCCAATCGCGGGTCGAGCGAAGGACGGCAGAGAGCGTGGGTTCGCGGTGCGCTTGTGGTCTCGGAGGTTGCGCTCGCGTGCGTCTTGCTGGCGGGAGCAGGATTACTCGTTCGCAGCTTTCTGCAACTTCTGGAGGTTGATCCGGGCTTTCAAGCTTCACACGCTGCCGCGTGGCGGATTGAATCCGGCTTGGTGAAAGAATCTCCAGCCAAACGCCGCGCCTTCTATGATGAACTCGTGCGCAAGATTGAGGCGGTTCCCGGCGTCGAATCCATTGGCATAACTGACACGCTCCCGCTCGGCCGCAATCGCAGTTGGAACGTGCAGGCGAAGGGCGAGACTTACCCGAATGAAGCGCCTACGGCTTTTCCTCGCCTCGTTGACAGCGGGTACATCAGCACGATGCGTATACCCCTGCGCTCGGGCCGCGATTTCACCGACCGCGATGCCGCCGCGAGCGAGAAAGTAGTGCTCGTCAATGAGACGCTGGCGAAAAGGCTCTGGCCCGGCAAAGACGCCGTCGGCCAGCAGGCGTTGGTTAATGGAACGGAGAGGCGCGTCATCGGTGTGGTGGGCAACGTGCGGCACAGTACCCTTGAGGAAGAAGGCAGTTCGGAAATGTATCTGCCACTTCAACAGACTGATTGGGGTGGGGCAACCGATCTCGTCGTCAGGGCGAAGCTGCCGCCGGAATCAATCGCCACAGACGTCAGAAACGCGCTTCGAGCGGTTGACCCGAACATGCCGTCTACAGAATTCAAGACGCTGGATCAGCTTATCGCTCAAGCAGTTTCGCCCCGGCGCTTTATGACAGCTCTGCTCGGACTCTTCTCCGGCTTGGCGGTGGTCCTTGCTGCACTGGGGATTTACGGCGTTATCTCATACTCGGTCACTGAGCGCACGCACGAGATCGGCATCCGCATGGCGCTGGGCGCACAGACAAGCGATGTGCTACGCCTCGTCATCAGGCAGGGCATGATGCTCGCGCTCGTCGGTGTGGTGATCGGTTTAGCTGGTGCGTTCGCATTGACGCGCGTGATGGCGAGCTTGCTCTACGGAGTGTCGGCGACTGATCCAGTGACGTTCATTGGTGTCGCGATGTTGTTAACGGTCGTGGCGCTGCTCGCGTGCTGCATCCCGGCACGGCGGGCGACGAAGGTTGATCCGATGGTTGCCTTGAGGTACGAGTAAAGCCGGGGACGGGTGCCGGGGGCCAGGGGTCGGGTGAACACCAGAGCTGATTGAACGTCTGATCGGCCAGCACGCAGCACGTGAACGTTGAAGTCGAGGTGAAAGATGTGTTTTAGCCGGCCCCCGTCCCCTGACCCCCGGCCCCGGCTTGAGTTTGCAGCCATTCGTCAAAGGCGAGAATCGTTTGAAACTCACCTTCTTCGCGCAGGCGCGTCAGAAAGTCCGTGAGAATGTCGCCTGTGAGCATCGGCAGCGCCTGACTCGCACTCACTAAGATGTATTCATCCTGCTTGAGCAGATGAATCCGCAGTTGCGTGCCGTCGTAGTGCCAGATTTCAGGCACGCCGAGCGCGGCATAAATCGGAAACTTGGAGATTGAACCGTGATGGATATCAATCTCGACAGCGATGTCGGGCGGCGGATCAGTGGCGAAGTCAAGTTGCATCCGATTGCCGATCAGCCCTGCGCTCTGCACATAGAAGCAGGCGTCGGGTTCGGTGCCTTTCGCGCTCTTGCGTTGCTTCATCGTGGTTGAGCCGAAAAAGCGAATGTTGATGCGTAGTCGAAGTCTGATAGCGCCAACCAGGCTGCCGATAAACCAGGCGTAGTTTTCATGTGCGGAGGAGGAGGTCATGATTTGCAGCGTTCCGTCGTCGTAGCTGATGCGTAAACCTCTGGCTTCGCCAACTTGATTGAGCAGGGCTTCGTAGTCTTCCCAACTGATGCCATACAGGATGAGACGGCTGTCAATCGGAAGATGCTCAATGATTTCGTGCAGATTCAAAGTTTGGGTGCTCATAAAAGTTACCGCCTGATTTTGAGAGTCAGCAATTGTGATTGTAAAGACTGTGCGGGCGAGCCGCAATCTTAGCTGACGACAACGAAATAGGGATCTATCAGCGCTGAAGGAGCTAATATGCAAACACTCTGGCAAGACATACGATACGGCGTGCGGATGCTCGCAAAGAAACCCGGCTTCACGGCGATTGCGGTCGTCACCCTGGCTTTAGGCATCGGAGCAAACACAGCGATCTTCAGTGTGGTCAACGCCGTGCTGCTGCGCCCCTTGCCGTTCACTGAGCAGAATCGTTTAGTTGTCGCGTGGAAGAGAGACCAGACGGCGAAGAGTCCGGCAAACGTTCAATTCGCTGAACTGTCCATCCCGGAATTCAATGACTGGCGGAACCAGAGTCAGGTCTTTGAAAACATTGCGGCGATGCCGACCACCGTCTATGGCTACGGCTATGTCCTGACCGGGCGCGGCGAAGCGGTACAGCTTGAGAGCGCCAGAGTGACCGCCGGTTTCTTTCCCACGTTGGGTGTCGAAGCTGCGTTGGGCCGCACCTTCACGGCAGAGGAAGATCGTCCGGGAGCGGAGCACGTCGCGGTGCTTAATCATCGGCTGTGGCAGAACCGCTTCGATGCTGACCCGAATTTGATCGGGCGACCGATCATCCTCAACGGCGTAAGTTTCACGGTCGTCGGCGTGATGCCCGCGGAATTCGATTTTCCGAAGGGCGCTGATCTGTGGACGCCGCTTCAGATTAATCAGAGACAGAATGAAAATCGCGGAGCGGTTTTTCTCCAAGCCATCGGACGGCTCAGACAGGGCGCGACGCCAGCGCAGGCTCAGGCCGAACTGGACACGATCATCAAACGAGTCGCTACACAGCACCCTCAGACGAATGCGGACCATCATCGCGCAGTGATTACCCCGCTGGCCGAACACATCTTCGGCGATGCGCGGCCCGCGCTCTGGTTGCTACTCACAGCATCCGGCCTGCTGCTATTGATTGCATGCGCCAACATCGCCAATCTGCTGCTCGCGCGTTCGACGACGCGGCAGAGAGAAGTCGCCGTGCGGGCCGCGCTCGGCGCGACTCGTGCGCGACTCGTGCGGCAGTTACTAACCGAAAGCACGGTGCTGGCCTTAATCGGCGGCGCACTGGGAATCCTGCTGGCCTATTGGCTGGTTGATGTGCTGGTGTTGTTTTCACCAGCAGACATCCCGCGCGTGGATGCCGTTCACATCAATGCCCCGGTGCTGGCGTTCACGAGCGTGCTGATTTTTTTGACCGCTGCGATGTTCGGCTTGGTGCCCGCGCTGGCGGCCTCAAAGATCAACCTCAATGAATCGTTGAAAGAGGGCGGCGGCAAAATGGCGGGCGGGCAACAGGGACAACGTGTGCGCCGCGTGCTGATCGTCGCTGAAATCGCCGTCACGCTGATCTTGCTGGTCGGCGCGGGGCTGATCTTCCGCAGCTTTCAGAATCTGCGACAGGTGGAGTTGGGCTTCGATCCGCACAACGTGCTGACGGCGGAGTTGAGGCTGCAATGGGAGAGGTATGGCGATGCGCAGAAGCGCCAGGATTTTTTCCACGCGTTGCTCCAACGCCTTGAAGCGCAACCCGGAGTCGCGGCCGCGGGGGCGATTCTGATTCGTCCGCTGGAAGGAACCATCGGGTGGGAAATGGATTATGCCACCGAGGGTCAATCTCTCGATCAAGCGAGAGATAATTCAATGGCAAATTTCGAGGTCATCACACCAAATTATTTCCGCGCAATGGGCATTCCGCTACGCGCCGGACGCGACTTCGCCGAGCAGGACCGAGCCGACACACAGCAAGTCGTAATTATCAGTGAAACGATGGCCCGACGTCTCTTTGCGCACGGGGCTGACCCGTTGGGTCAGCGCATCAAACTCGATCCGTCAGACTCTGAGTCGCCGTGGCGGACCGTGATCGGCGTTGCCGGTGATGCACGTTACCGAGAACTGCGTGACATCCGTCTGGACATCTACGTTCCGTACCGTCAGCGCACCATCGCTCCTGCATACCTGGCAATCCGCACCACCTTCGATGCCTCGACCTTCATCCCCATTGTTCGCCGCGAGGTGTCAGCGCTCGATCCGAGTCAGGCGGCGACCGGATTGGTGACCATGGACCAACTCGTCTCCAACTCGTTGGCGCGTCCACGCTTTAGTGCGTTGCTACTGAGTTCGCTGGCCGGGCTGGCGGCGATGCTGGCGGCAGTTGGCATTTATGGGATTGTCTCTTACACCGTGACCCAGCGCACGCACGAGATCGGCATCCGCATGGCTTTGGGTGCGCAGACCGGCGATGTGCTGAAGATGGTCGTCAAGCAAGGCATGATATTGACCGGGATCGGGGCTGCCGTCGGCTTAGCGGGAGCGTTCGCAGTGACGAGCGTGATGGCGAGTTTACTTTATGGAGTGAGCGCGACTGATCCGTTAACGTTCGTCGGCGTCTCAGTGATGTTGATGACCGTGGCGTTGCTGGCGTGCTACATCCCGGCGCGGCGCGCCGCGAAGGTCGATCCGATGGTCGCGCTCAGGTATGAGTGAGTAGGCAAATTTTTCCGGGAGATTAAACTTGGTCCGGGTCTTTGCCTAATTGCCGCAGCGGCCCAGCCAGGCGTTCGAGGCATTCTTGTTCCTGCTTCAGAAGCTGCTCAGTCTGCTCCGCTCGCCGACGCTGTGCTGCTTCGCCTTGTTCAGCTTGCTCGGCGCGTTCACGCTCAGCGCGCTGACGTTCATGCTCGGAACGCTCCCTGCCGGTCGGAATGATTTCATCGTTCTCACGCTCGGTAAGCGGCTGCGCGTGATGGACAGCCGGCGCGACCGCCCGACGGAGATCGTCGGCGTCGTGCGCGATATAAAACAAAACGACCTCGCCGCGCCGATCGCGCCGCTGATGTACTTCCCGGCGACACAGCGGTGTTGGGCAGACGCGCAACTCGTTGTGCGCACGCACGGCGACCCGGCGGCCTTGAAGGCGGTGCTGCAACGCGCGGTCGTCGAGGTTGATCCGTCACAGACTATTTTCCTCGTTCGCACGCTCGACGAAATTTTGGGCAACGCGCTCACGCAACGCCGACAGCAAATGACTTTGCTCACGATGTTCGCCGGGCTCGCCCTGCTGCTCACGGCGATCGGGATTTACGGCGTGATGTCCTACAACGTCGCGCAACGGACGCAAGAGATCGGTGTGCGCCTTGCGCTCGGCGCACAGCCCCGCCACATGCTGGCGTTGGTTCTGCGGCAGGGCCTGGGGCTGACCGTGCTCGGAGTCGTGCTCGGATTGGCAGGCGCGCTGATGCTCACGCGCCTCTTGCGCAGCCTGCTGTTTGAAGTCAACCCGATTGATCCGCTTACCTTCGCGCTAGTTCCGCTGTTGCTGCTCGGCGTCGCGTTGCTAGCCTGCTACCTGCCGGCACGCCGGGCGGCGCGCGTTGATCCGATGGTGGCGTTGCGTTACGAATAGCCAAGTCCGTGTCTGACACCAACAAACAACATTCTCCAACGTTAGCGTGCGCAGTTTGGCTTCGAGGCCTTTCAATTGTCGGGCGACTGTCATCAGCAATAGTAGGCAGCAACAACAAAGCTGCGTTTCGCTTTCTGCCCATTGCTTGCTGCCTTCACAGCTTTTGACCTGCCTGTTATAATCCCGTCCTTCTAATCAAGAGAATTAAGCTTCCGGCAACAACTTTGGATAACTTCACGATAAAATCGAATCTGTCGTGCAGACACCTATCTGAAGTTTTGTGCGGGAGTAGTGGCTTAAGATCAGGGAACTCTGCGGTTAACGTCTTGCTATGATTTCTCCACTTGTGAATCCTGAAACCGAATCGGAAACCGGTGCGCACGCACAAATAGATAACCAACCAGAGACCGCGGCGCTGGAAGATTTGTCGCAGGAGATTCGACGGGTCGGGCGCGAGTTGTTCAAAGCCACCCGCTCCACCGAGAGAAATCAGGAACTGTTCCAAACTGCGCTTCAAGAAGTTCGGCGAATGAACACGCTCGTTGCTGAACTGCCTGCCCAAAGTGCTGAAGTCGCGCGCTCCGTCAAGGCTTCAATCTGCCGCGAGTTGTTGAGCGTCGTTGATGCCCTTGATGCGAGCTTGGCGGCAGCGCAAGGTACGCTCGCGCGTTTGCAAGAGACAAGCGATCACTCAGCCAAAGGGATTGTGTTCAAGTTTTCGACGGCACGTGCGCTTCGCGATTCATTGACTGAAGCGGTCGCTGCGATGCGTCAGTGGAACGAAGGACAACAACTCGTGCGCGAACGTTTGATGCAAGCTTTGCAGTCGCTCGGCTTGCGCGCCGTGGAGACGATTGGTCGGCCATTTGATCCAGGCTTTCATCGAGCGGTCTCAGTTGAAAGTCGCGAAGGGGTGCCTTCGGGCACAATCGTCGGTGAGGATTTGAAAGGCTATATGCTTGACGGAAAGATTTTAAGATACGCCGAGGTGATCGTTGCCAGAGATGAATAAGATTGTCGGTATCGATTTAGGAACGACTAATTCATTAGTCGCGGTGGTTGAGGATGGACGACCACGCGTGCTGGAGCGCGACGGCCAGCGTTTGATCCCATCGGTGGTCGGGCGTGCGGACAGCGGCGAGATCATCGTCGGCCAGGAAGCGCTCAATCAGTATGTGCTGGCGCCCGAGCGAACCGTGCGCTCAATCAAACGCCGGATGGGAACGACCGAGCAGATCAAACTGGGTGACACTACTTACTCGCCGGAAGAGATTTCGGCGTTCATTCTGCGTCACCTCAAGCAGATGGCAGAAGACATTTTGGGAGAGAAGGTTGACCGCGCGGTGATTACCGTGCCTGCTTATTTCAATGATGCTCAGCGCCAGGCGACGACCCGCGCGGGCGAGATGGCCGGGCTTGAAGTCGTCCGCATCATCAACGAACCGACCGCGGCGGCGCTCGCTTATGGGGTTGACCAGCAGATGGATCAATTCCTGTTGGTCTACGATCTGGGCGGCGGCACATTCGATGTCTCAATCATCGAGCAGCACGGCGAAATAATGGAAGTGCGCGCCAGCCACGGCAATGTCCACTTGGGCGGCGATGATTTCGACGAGCGCGTCTTGCAGCATCTGCTGGCCCACCTTTCCGGCGAACATCGCTACGAATTCAAAGAAGACCGGCGGGCAATGGCGCGTCTCGTCCGCGCCGCGGAGCGAGCTAAAACCAAACTCTCAGATTCACCCTACGCGAAAGTGATCGAAGAGTTTCTCGCCAGTTACGACAGTCAGGCGGCTCACTTAAACACGGAGATCGAACGCGAAGAGTTTGAGGGGATGATCGAAGACCTGCTTGGTTCGACCATCGAGTCGGTTCACAAGGCGCTTGAGGATTCGGGTCTGGCGGCGGAGCAAATCACGCGCGTGCTGCTGGTCGGAGGCTCAACACGCATTCCGCGCGTGTGGGAGTTGATTAAGAACGAGCTTGGGATCGAGCCTTCGAGCGAGATCAACCCGGACGAAGCAGTGGCGCTCGGCGCGGCGGTTCAGGCCGCGATCATCAACGGTGATGATGTGCAGGCGATGCTGATCGACGTTTCGCCGCACAGCCTCGGCGTCGAAGTCGCGAGCATCATCATGGGTGAACTGGTACCGGGATTCTATAGGCCGATCATTCGCCGCAACACGACGATTCCGACCACCAAGTCCGAACGCTTTTTCACCATCAGTCCGGAACAGGATACGGTCGAGGTCAACGCATATCAGGGCGAGAGCCAGGTCTGTGTCGACAACACACTGCTCGGCCAGTTCAAGCTGAGCGGCATTCCTCCTTCAGAGAATCCGGAGTTGCCGCGCGAAGTGATCGTTGAATTCAGTTACAACTTAAATGGCGTAGTCGAGGTTGCGGCGCGTGATCGTCGCGGCGAACGTCACGAGATGATGACGGTCAACGCCGCGACCGGTAAGCGAGCCGCATCATACGTCGAAACGCAACATCACTTCGATCTGGCGCTCGAACAGGAAATCGCGCGTACGCTTGAAGAGGCGACCACTTTAGAATTGAAGCTTAAAACGGACGACAACAGCGAAGACGCCGAACTCCTGCGCGAAGCGCGCCACACGCTTGAAGAGGCTCACCAGCAGGGAGATGAAAATCAAGCGCGTCAAGCCGTCGCAGCCATCGAAGATTTAATTTATGATCTGGGGTAAGTCATCGAATAGAGTCTGAAGTCTGAAGTCTGGAGTCTAGAGTCTGAAGCTTAAAGTCGTGAGTCTAAAGTCCGAAGTTTGAGGTCAGGATGCTCGAAGCACATTTATCCAAAGTTGTTTTAAGCTGCCTTGACTTTAGACTCCAGACTCGCGACTCCAGACTCAATCAAACGCATGACTAAAAAGAATAAGAAAGCAGCGCCGGCTGGGAAAATCCAACCTGCTGATTTAGTCAAAAGGGCTGAAGAGGCGCTTCGGTTTAAACGCTATGATGAAGCGATCCAGTGGTTGTTGCGGGCCGAGGTTGAAGTTCAGCGTCAAGAATCAAAAAATGGTAATCGAGTAACTGCGGATGCCGGCGCGGATGAATTGCCGACGTGGGTCAGGGTGCTGCTGGCGGATGCTTTCTTCGTCCGTGCGCTGACCGTCTCTGATTTGCATCAGAGAATCTCTGATCTGGAAGAAGCAGTGAAGCGGGATGCATCGGATGGCCGGTATCCTCTGGCTCTGGGAGTGGTGCATGTCGCCGTCGGCGAAGCAGGAAAAGCCGTCGAGCATCTTCGGCGAGCTGGTGAGTTGCTGCCTGATAACCGGATCGCGGAGAGAGCCTGGGTGCTTGGCTCGCTGGCATCCGGCAACACGCGTGAGGTTAAGGATTGGTTCAAGCAGCAACCACAGGAAAAACTTGATGCCAATCTACACAGGCTGCGGGCCGTACGTGAATTAACCCTTGGCAATCCGGATGCGGCGGCGGCGTTGCTCGCGTGTCCGTCGCAGGCTGTTGCCGGGTCTTCCGTGAGCGATGGCGCATCAAGGCAGAGCGGCGCGGTTGGTGTGCTGCGTGAGGTGAACAGGGAAGCAACTGTTTATGATCGACTCGTGTGCGGACTGGTATCGCTCGCCGCAGGCGATCAGGAACAGGCGCTGAAGCGTCTGGCGGAACTTCCCCGTCGCCGCGAGAATGTTTCACCGGCAGAACGGGTCGCCTTCGCGATGCACCTGTTCTACCGCGGAGCGTCGTACTTCCAAGCGAAACATTTTGCCGAAGCCGCCACGGATTTCGCTGAAGCGCACCGGTTGGCCCAGTCGCTCGAATTGAAATTGTCGTGGCTCGGTCGGCTGGTTCCGTATTATCACCGCGCCGCCGAAGAGTTATTCGCAACAGATATAAATCAATCCATCGAATGCTGGAAGCTGGTGCTGGAGATTGATGCAAAAGACAAGGCGGCGCGCGCGAATCTCGATGTGGCGCGTCGAACCGAGGCCGGTCGCGCGTGGCACGACGGCCGCTACGAGCGAGCCGCTGAATTATGGCAAGAGAGCCTGAAGCATCATCCGCTGGACGAGACGTTGCTGAAGAACGCGGCCATCGGTTGTGAGAAGACGGGACATCAGGATCAGGCTGTGACGCACTGGCGACGGCTCGTTCATCTCTGGCGGCCACAATTGAAGAGTCGCAGAGACGATGAGCAGTTTAAAAAACAATTCTTGCGCGCCGAGAAGCACTTGATCGACTTGATGCTTGAAATCGGAACGCCGATTGAGGATGTACAGAAAGAGATCGATGCCGCGTTAAAAATCACGCCGGATAACAAGGAACTGCGGCGTCTCTCGGTGGAAATCTATTTAGGGCGCGGGCGTCCGCAGCAAGCCCTCAAGCAGCTCGAATCACTTGAGCGGATCGAGGGCGAATCCGTCGAATTGCTGCTGCTCAAAGGCGTCACGCTCGGCATGTTGAATCGGATGAAGGCCTCTCGGCAAGTGATCGAGCGGGCATACGAGATGGAACCGACCAACCTCGCGGCGCAGCGCGGTTATTTGCTTGTGCTTGGGGAGGAATCGAGCGAAGCTCACGACAAAGATCAACTCGAGGTCGCTGCCAAACTGTGCGAGCAGCAGTTGAAGATTGATCCGCGCTATCGTCCGGCGCTCTCGCATCTCGCGTGCCTCTCCTTCCATCTTAATGATCCGGATAAAGCGCGCGAGACAATCGCCCGCATCAATGAGCTTGATCCGACCAAAGCAGAAAATCACGTCGTGGCGGGAAGTCTCTACCTCGAACATGACAAGACGCGCGAGGCGGAAGCGGAATTCAAAAAAGCGCTCGCGCTGAATCCGGATGCCGATAGTTACCGCCGCATCGGAGAGAGTTATCTGGACGCACGTAAAGTGAAGAAAGCGCTTCAGAACTTTGACCGCGCCGCCGCAACCGGCTCGTTTGAGACGTTGATGGAAATTGCCGAGACACTACACGACGCGGACAGAGATCGCGATGCAGAAAGATTCATTGACTTGGCGATTATCAAAGACCCGGAGCATCCACTACCTCATCTTATTAAAGCGTCTCTCCATGTTAATAGATCGGAAATAAAAAAAGCATCAGAGGAACTGGCCGCGGTCGAACGCCTGGGCGCAGGCAAAGCCGAGCTTCGCGAGTTCGTCGATGAGGCGCGCTCGCTGCGGAAGATGCTTCAACAGATGAATGAGCTTGAGCGGAGGTTGAAATCGGTGGAAGATATGCCCGGGCCGGGCCGGATGCCGCCTGAACTTCTCCGGTTGCTGAAGCAGTTGCGATGAAACAGCGATGAATTTCTCGTTCGGCGATAACCCGTACAAGACGCTCGGCGTCAACCAGAACGCCACCGAAGGCGAAATCAAGCACGCCTATTTCAACCGCGTGCGCGAGCATTCTCCTGAGCGCGATCCCGAAGGCTTCAAACGAATCCGGGCGGCCTACGAAAAATTAAGCGCCGCCAACGCTCGCGCCGAAACTGACCTATTTCTGATTGACGATCAAAGCGCAGACATTAACGTATCGACCCTTGAGCGCTACGATGCTGAGCCTCAGCCGATTACGCTTAAGATGATTGAGTCTGATCTGCTCGCTGTCGAATCGATTCTCCTGCTCGAAGAGTTGAAGTCGCTCGCCTAATCTATGACAGACTCAGCGACCGATTCTGTCTTCAAACATTCCTCGATATATTCCGATTTTGGGACAACGAATCCCAGAAGCGTACGCCGCAAGATCGAGACGCCCTCGACTTCCATTATCGACCTACGTTATCTAATCAATTAATCACTGCCATCGTGATGGCACGGCGCTTGACGCGCGAATCTTCGGATCACAGCAATCAGGTTTGCCTGTACTGCTGACGGCCTTCGATCACAAGAGAGGTGATGTGATGGAAACGTTATGGCTGGACATCCGATATGGCGTGCGGATGTTGTGGAAGCGACCCGGCTTTACGCTCGTCGCATTGGTTGCTTTGGCGCTCGGCATCGGCGCGAACACGGCGATCTTCAGCGTCGTGATGACGGTCCTGGTGCGCCCGCTGCCTTACCGGGACGCGGATCGATTGGTGTGGCTGTCGAACAGGAACACAGTGCTCGGCGTCAGCCAGACCTTCCTTAACCCGGCGGACATCCTCGACCTCCGCGAGCAGGCGGGGAGCTTCGAGCGGGTCGCTTCATGGGGAACGATTCCGCTTAATTTGTCGGGTGCGGCAGGTCCCGAACGAGTGGAGAGCATCTACGTCACGCCCGATTTCTTTCAGACGCTCGGTGTGCGGCCTGCGCTCGGGCGCGATTTCTCCTCGTCTGACGGCGCAGCAAACAACGACAGTGTCGTCATCATCAGCCACGGATTATGGCAACGGCAGTTCGGCGGCGCTCCTGATGTCATCGGACGAAAGATTAAATTGGGGATAGGGGCGGATCAAACGCCAACCAGTGTCGTCGTCGGCGTGATGCCGGCTGAGTTGGGCTTCCCCGCGCGCGTCGATCTCTGGACGGCGTACGAACATGACCGGGCAGATGCGGAACGCGGCGGCGCACACAACAATCGAACCATCGCGCGGCTCAAACCCGGCGTCACGATTCAGCAAGCGCAGGCGGAAATCAATGTTATCGCTCAGACCCAGGCGCGTCTCTACCCCGACACCAACGCCGGCTGGGAAGTGGATGTCGTACCTTTTCGCGAGCACCTGTTCGGTAGCGCGAACGTCGCTCTGCCGCTGTTGTTCGGGGCCGTTGGATGCGTGCTGTTGATTGCCTGCACGAACGTCGCCAACCTCCAACTGGCGCGGGCCGCGTCGCGACAAAAAGAGATTGCGGTACGGCTCGCGCTCGGAGCCGGAAGGGCGCGGATCATCAAACAACTACTGATTGAGAGTTTGATTCTGGCGGTTGCCGGGGGCGCCATCGGGGTGCTGCTCGCGATGTGGGGCGTTGAAGGGTTGCGCGCTCTGGGGCCTGATTCAGTGCCACGGATTCAGGAGGCGACGATCAACGCGCAGGCGCTCGGGTTCACGGCCGCGCTGTCCGTGTTGACGAGCGTTCTCTTTGGACTCGTGCCGGCTTGGCAAGCGTCACAGTCCGATGTCAATCAGGCGCTCAAAAACACGGGCCGGTCGGGCGCCACCGCGCCGCAGCGCCACCGCTTCCGTAGCATGTTGGTCGTCGCTCAGGTCGCGCTGGCCCTGGTGCTGCTCGTCGGCGCGGAGCTGCTCATCAATAGTTTTTGGAGACTGCAATCCATCGGCCCCGGATTTGACTCAACACACATCCTGACGGCGGGACTGTCGCTCAGCTTCACCGACTACCCGAACGATGATCCGCGCCGCCAGATCATTTTTCAGCAAGCGCTTCAGCGGCTTGCGAGCCTGCCAGGAGTCGAACAAGTCGGCGCGATTTCTCATCTGCCTCTGGGTGGCCGCACAATGCAATTGCGTTTCAGAATAGAAGGACGTGAACCTGTCTCCGCACTGAATGAAACGATTGCTGATTATCGTGTGGTCACTCCGGCGTTCTTCGAGACGCTGCGCGTCCCTGTTAAGCGCGGACGCATCTTTACCGAGCGTGATACTTCACAGACTCCGTTCGTTTACCTTATCAACGAATCCTTCGCCCGCATTTATTTTGCGGGACGTGACCCGATTGGTAAAAGAATGGTGGGCGGAAATTCTCTGCCTTCCGGTGAGATAGTCGGAGTTGTCGCAGACATGAAGCATCGCGGACTCGAAGCCGACGCGCTCCCGGCGTTCTATGTTTCGTATCAGCAGCACGCCACTCTCCCGATCATGAACTTTGTGATTCGCTCTTCGATTGAGCCGGGCAGTCTGTCCAACAGCGTGCGGCGCGAGCTTCAGGCGCTTGACCCGAACCAGGTGGTTTTCAACGTCAGATCGATGGATGAATTTCTGTCTGATGCGGTCGCGCAGAGAAGATTCAGTATGCTGCTGCTCGGCCTGTTTGCGACGATGGCGATGATCCTCGCCGCGGCAGGAATTTACGGCGTGACGGCGTATACGGTGGCGCTCAGAACTCACGAGATCGGCATCTGCGTCGCGCTCGGCGCCCAGGCTCAAGATGTGCTCGGTCTGGTCGTCGGGCACGGCATGATGCTGGCCTTAATCGGCGTGTCGGTTGGCCTGGCCGCGGCCTTCGCTCTGACTCGATTGATGTCGAGTCTACTGTTCGGCGTGAGCGCGACCGACCCGATGACCTTTGCTGTCATCGCACTGTTGACGACCGGCGTCGCGCTTCTGGCATGCTATGTCCCGGCGCGCCGCGCGACGAAGGTTGATCCGATGGTGGCTCTGCGGTATGAGTGAGACAGGAATGATGAGCGAAGAAGAACCGTGCAAGGTCGCGGTCACGCCGCCAAGCGTGGGTTAAATTAAAGTTAAAACCCCGAACATGAGAAACCGTTCTAACTGAACTACAGACTTCAAGAAAAGGAGTGAGCCACGAATTACACAAATGACACGAATGAAATAACTGACCGGGAACGCATGTCACAAAATCATCGCTCTCGTTGTCCCGCGCGACTGCTGCTGTTGAATTGATTCGTGCGATTCGTGTCATTCGTGGCTGAACTGTTTTTCTTAACATCTATACCAACTACTCAAAGTGCGGTTCGACTATGGTGCGAATACTTATTGCTGATGATGACCGCGACGTGCTCGAAGCCCTGCGCCTGTTGCTTAAAGGCGAAGGTTACGAGGCGGCGACGGTGACGCGGCCGGGCGACGTGTTGAAGGCCCTGGCGAAGGAAAGTTACGATGTCACGCTGGTTGACCTCAACTACACGCGCGACACAACGTCGGGCCAGGAAGGTTTAGACCTGCTGGCGCAAATCCAAGCCGCCGACGCGACGCTTCCCGTCGTGGTGATGACGGCGTGGGGCAGCGTCGAACTGGCGGTCGAGGCCGTGCGGCGCGGGGCGAAGGATTTCGTTCAAAAGCCTTGGGATAACCGACGTCTGCTGTCGATCCTGCGCACGCAGATCGAACTCGCGCAGGCTCTGCGCAGAGGCGCGCGACTCGAAGCCGAGAACAAGTATCTGCGGACTGAAGGCGCGGCCGCGCGTCCGTTACTGATAGCGGAGTCGCCGGCGATGCGGCCTGTGCTGGAAATGATTGCGCGCGTCGGGCCGTCGGACGCAAACGTGCTCATCACAGGCGAGAACGGCACCGGCAAGGAGGTCGTGGCGCGCACGCTACACATGCTGTCGGAGCGGGCCGCGCGCCCGGTGGTGACGGTCAACGCCGGGGCGCTCTCCGAAGGGACGTTTGAGAGTGAACTGTTCGGCCACGTGCGCGGCGCGTTCACGGACGCGAAGACGGAGCGCGTCGGGCGCTTCGAGTTAGCGGACGGCGGCACGCTCTTCCTCGACGAAATCGCCAACGTGCCGATCAACCTTCAGCCAAAGCTGCTGCGCGTGATCGAGACCGGTGAGTTCGAGCGCGTCGGCTCGTCGCATACGCGTCGCGTCGACACGCGCGTGCTGTCGGCGACGAACGCTGACCTCAACCGGGAGGTCAGCGAAGGACGCTTCCGGCAGGATTTGCTATTCCGCATCAACACCGTCGAGATACGCCTGCCGCCGCTGCGCGAGCGGCCCGAAGACATACCCTTGCTCGCCGAACATTTCCTCAGCCAGTACACGAAGCGGTATCGCAAGACCCTCTCCGGCTTCGATCCAACGGCGCTCGCCGCGCTTGCGGCCCATCCGTTTCCCGGCAACGTCCGCGAGTTGGATCATCTCGTCGAGCGCGCGGTGTTGATGGCTCGTAGCGATGTGGTCGAAGCCGGTGACCTCGGCATTCAAGCAACGCGCGACGTGAATCGCCGGTTGGAAGAGATGAACTTGGAGGAGGTTGAACGGCTGCTGATTCAAAAAGCACTCGCGCGCTTTGGCGGGAACGTTAACCTCGCGGCGGAAGCTCTCGGCGTCAGCCGTAGCGCGCTCTACCGCCGCATCGGGAAGTATGAACTTTAGAAGTGACAGGTGATCAAAAGAGAAAGCGAAAACTAAGTCACGAGCGGCGCGTCCTTTTAATGGCGCTCGCGGCGGGACTGCCGTCGATGATCGTCGCGCTCGCGTTGCTGGGAACGGGCGGTTACACATTGAAGGTCTGCCTGACGCTGATGGTGCTGCTCGTCGGTTGCTGGCTCGGCTTCTCTTTCGCGCTGCAAGTGCGTGTCGTGCGCCCACTGCAAACCATCTCGAACCTGCTTGCCGCACTCGGCGAAGGCGACTTTTCGATCCGCGCACGCGGGGCGGCGAACCGCGACTCCCTCGGCGAAGTGATGCGTGAAGTAAACGCGCTCAGCGAAACTTTGCGTCAGCAGCGGATCGGCGCGCTGGAGGCGACGGCGCTGCTGCGCACCGTGATGGCTGAGATCGACGTTGCCGTCTTCGCGTTCGATGAAGGCGAGCGTCTGCGCCTCGTCAATCGTTCCGGCGAACGCCTGCTAACACAAAACGCCGAACGATTGGTCGGGCGCACCGCCACGCAGTTGGGGCTGAACGAATGTCTGGCGGGCGCAAACGGGTCGGACGACGCCGGCGCCATCTACACGCTGCAAAAAACATTTCCGGGTGACGCGAACGGAAGATGGGGCGTGCGGCGTGGCGCATTCCGGCTGCACGGTCGGCCGCACCTGTTGCTGGTGCTCGCGGATTTAAGCCGCCCGTTGCGCGAGGAAGAGGCCCGCGCGTGGCAGCGCCTGGTGCGCGTGCTCGGCCACGAACTGAACAACTCGCTCGCGCCGATCAAGTCCATCGCCGATAGTTTGGCGACACTCCTCGCACGCGAGGCGCGGCCCGCCGATTGGCAGGACGACATGCAGCGCGGTTTGAATGTTGTTTCGTCGCGCGCCGAATCGCTCAGCCGCTTTATGGAGTCCTACGCGCGGCTCGCCCGTCTGCCCGCGCCGCGCTTCGATGCGGTGGAGTTGAAGACATTAGTGACGCGCGTCGCCCGGCTCGAAACGCGGCTGACAGTGCGCGTGACGAGCGATGCAGAGACGGTCGTGCGGGCCGACGCGGATCAACTCGAACAACTTCTGATCAACGTCTTGCGCAACGCGGTGGACGCTTCGCTGGAAACCGGTGGGACAGTGACCGCGAGTTGGGCGCGGGGCGGTGGCTACGTCGAAGTTCTGATCGAAGACGAAGGCTTCGGCCTCGCCAATAGTGCGAATCTGTTCGTGCCGTTCTTTACCACCAAGCCTGACGGATCGGGCATTGGTCTGGTACTCTCGCGCCAGATCGCCGAAGCTCACGGCGGCACGCTCACGCTGGAGAATCGAGAGATGAAAGCGGGTTGCCGGGCGCGGCTCCGCCTTCCGGTCTAAAGTAATAATTTGCATGACGGACAAAAGTTGAGTGGGTGAGCGCGCCGTGATTTAACACCAGAGACACAGAGGGCACATGGAGGTCTTAAAGAAACATTCAATTCTCTGTGAACTCTATGAGCGGGCAGGACGACGATCATTCAAGTCACACACTCGGAACAAAACGCGGGCGAGGAGTGACGGACGATCAACCTCGTAGACGAGTGGCTGGTGAGTGACTGGCGGATGTTAACGAGTGGCACTGGCCCGACGGAAAACCGGTGCTTATCGCAGCATCCGGCTCGCGGCGGCGGTCACTGACCGGGTCGCGTGAACTTGCAACCGGGTCGCTAAATAGTGCATCATAACGCTCGGTTACTCCTTCTCTCTTGCATCAACGGTGATGCGCCCCACACTAGCTAGTCTTTCGCGGCGGCGTTTTGGATGATACGAGAGTAGGCTGATTTCAACTTCAGAAGCCGCTCCTATTATTAAGAGCATCCGAACGCAAGCCTTCGCTGCCTACCGTTACACCGAAGCCACTTTGATTCGCAGCTTCTCTCAGATACCTCCTATTAGCTAAGGAGAGGGATACGTCTATGTCAATGAAACTTTACGTCGGTAATCTGTCGTTCCAGACTTCGGGCGAGGATTTGCAACAGTTGTTCGCACAGGCTGGCACGGTCGAGTCCGCTTCGGTCGTGGAAGATCGTGAAACGGGGCGCTCACGCGGTTTCGGCTTCGTCGAAATGTCCACTAACGAGGAGGGCCAGGCGGCCATCCAGCAGTTCAACGGCAAGGAAGTCAACGGGCGCAGCCTGACCGTTAACGAAGCCCGCCCGCGCGAAGATCGCGGCGGCAATCGTGGCGGCGGCGGCGGTGGAAATCGCGGCGGCGGCGGCGGCGGTTCACGCTGGTAAGCTGAAAAAGTCGTACAAAACGATTTTTAATCAAAGCGGCTTTGGC
>JACDEG010000382.1:0-3158 GCA_013816505.1 Pyrinomonadaceae bacterium
GCCAACGCTCTCGTGCGGGCGCTGCGCCGGCGGGCGGACGTTCACCTGCACACGCACCGCCATGACGGCGCGATTCATTCGCACGTCCACTTTCACGAGCCTGAGCATGAGCACGCCGAGCCGTTGGCGGCCCATTCGCACGCCGTCACGCGCGTCGGATTCAAGCCGCTCGTCGTCGGCGCGGTGCATGGCCTCGCGGGCTCGGCGGCGCTGACGCTGCTCGTGCTGACGCAAACTGAATCCGCTTGGCTCGGTTTGCTTTATCTCGCGGTCTTTGGCGTCGGGTCGGTCGCCGGAATGATGTTGATGTCCGGCCTTGTCGGTCTGCCCTTTGCGTTCAGTGCGCGCAGGCTCACCGGCATTCACCACGGCTTACAAACAACGGCGGGAGCTGTGAGCGTCGCCTTCGGGCTTTGGTACGCCTATGAAACCGGGGTCGCGAGTGGTCTCTTGCACATGGTTTTGTAGAAAGATTTGCATTGTCGGATGTCAAGAAAGGTTGGCGCGCGCGAGTCGCGCTTCTCGAAAGCATTCTTGATATTAAGGTTGGCATCGTTCGTGCTGCGATTGTCTGACAAATCGGCGGACTGTGATAGGTAGTGTCCCGTTCACAGCGGTACACACCTTGGAGAGCCAAAGCTTCGGCCAAGTTAAGAGCCTGAGCAGTCCCGCGAAAAACAAGTTAGGGGGAAGTATGAAACAATTGAAAGAGTTCACAGCCGCCGCGATTGCGCTGGTGAATTGCAGCCTCGCCAAAGTCGTCGCGCTTGCCATCGTCGCAAGTCTCTTCGCGAATTTCTTAATCGTCCCGTCCGCCAATGCCTCAAGCCACCGGGATTCTCCGTTCATCTCGGAAGACGCGCCGGCGGACAACACCGATGTTTACGCTTTCGTCAGCACCGAGACGGGGCGCTCCGACTATGTCACGCTCATCGCCAACTACTACCCATTTCAGGAGCCGGCCGGCGGGCCGAACTTCTACAAGCTTTCCGACTTCGTCAACTATGAGATCCACATTGACGTCAACGGCGACGGGCGTGAGGATTTGACGTACCGGTTTCAGTTCAAAACCAGAATCGTTGACCCCGGCACGTATCTCTACGCCACGAACACGATCTTGCCGCCGCCGAATCCGGCCGACCCAACTTCGCAGTACGTCAATTTGAACCAGCCGCAAAGCTACGCCCTCAGGGAATTCGGTGGAGGCGCGCCGAGCGGCGGGCGTTTGCTGCTTGATAACGTGCGAACCGCGCCCACTCGTCCCGGACCGAAGACAATCAATGTTGCCGAGGTGGGAAGGGGCGGAACTGCCGTGCGCGGCGACACCACCGCCGCATACCAGAACCTCGCCGAGCTGGCGGTCCACACCGCACCCAATTCGGGGGGCTTGCGCGCTTTCGTGGGTCAGCGGGATGAGGGTTTCTACGTCAACATCGGTACGGCGTTCGATTTGATCAATCCGAGCCCGGTGGGCGCGGACGGGACAAGCGGCATGAACGTTTCGAGCCTCGCGGTCGAGGTCCCGAAGGCGCGCTTCAGGGCGGCAGGTGATACCGACGGGATCATCGGCGTGTGGGCTATCGCGAGCCGGACGAGACATCCGGTCTGCAATTCCCAAAATTTGCACGATAGTCAGCCCTGCATACAACCGGGTACGAACAGCGGCACGGGCACACAGGTGTCGCGCCTGTCCAACCCGCTGTTTAATGAATTCCTCGACCCCATCAGGCTCAAGGACCTCTACAATGCGACGACTCCTTCGCAGGACGCAAAGAATATTTTCCCGGGCATTTTGAATCCCGCCACGGTACAGGGTCCGAACACGCTCGTGCAGCAGCTCACAGAATTTACCCGCTGCACGGACACCTTGAACCGTCGGGATCAAGTTGCCTCGTGGATGTTGGGCTACCCGGCCGGCGTGGTGAACGGCTTTCCCGGCAACCGGGAAACCCAAACCGCGAATCCGGTGATTGCCGACGAGATGCGGCTCAACTACAACATTCCGCCGTCGGCGGTCGAGAATCCTCTCGGCGTCTTAGCCGGCGACTTCGCGGGGATGCCGAATGGACGGCGCGTGGGTGACGATTCGGTTGACATCCTGCTCAAGCTTTGGGGTGGTGTGATTCAGCCGAACTTCGGCGGCACCCCATGTCCGGCGGCGGCGGCGCTGACCGACGCCGTGGATGCCAACGACGTGCCCTATCTGCGTGAATTCCCTTATTTGGGTTTACCGCACGAGGGGTTCACCCACACGCACATGCATAACCAGCCGTAGACTCGTTGATGGTGAATGACTGTGCAAAAGGGAAGCTCAGGTTGGTGGGAATTCGGCTGTTTCAGTTTTAACGTGTTGAAGGTAGAGAGACCTCAAGACACCATACTGTGCGACTGTTTCCGCTGAAGGAAATCCAGCCTGACTGATACCCGCCGGGAGGTTGAGTTACACAGGGACTCTGCCCCCGGCGGCCATCAATCTCGATTGAGTTGTGATCATGAAAATCATGCGTCCTAAATTTTTGATCATCATCGGAATAATTCTGAGCGGCCTTGCCATCGGCGGCATTCTTCGAGCCATGACGAAGCGCGCTCCCGGCGCTGAAGTCGCGCTCCCGAAGCCCATGATCCTTGATGCTCAAGCGACACTGGCTGACCGGCAGTTACAAGCGGCACACACAACGATTGAGCGCGCCCCCGCCGATCCGCGGGGATATAACCAATTGTGCGTGGCTTTGATGAAGAAGGCGCGCGAGACCGGAGACTTCAGCTTCAACGCCAAGGCCGAAACGGCGCTGAAGCGTTCCTTCGAGTTGTCGGCATCCGCGGAGAATTACGATGCGCTCAAGTTGCAGGCGGCGCTCTTGCTCACTTATCACCGCTTCGGCGAAGCCCTCGAAGTCGCGCGACGCGCTCAGGACATGCGGCCACACGACCCGATGAATTACGGCGCGATGACGGACGCGCTCGTCGAACTCGGCGACTATCAAGCGGCCACCGAGGCCGCCCAAACCATGATGGACTTACGACCGGACACCTCTTCTTACGCCAGAGTTTCATACTTGCGCGCGCTCTACGGGGATACGGAAGGCGCTATCGAATCGATGCGCGCCGCCGTCGAGTCGGCGA
Organism: Pyrinomonadaceae bacterium; assembly: GCA_013816505.1. GTDB lineage: Bacteria > Acidobacteriota > Blastocatellia > Pyrinomonadales > Pyrinomonadaceae > JACDEG01. Next base: position 3,124 of record JACDEG010000382.1, read on the forward strand.
GTTCGCGCGACCCGGAGAGTGGCGCTTGGTGTCGC
>JACDEG010000382.1:3168-6181 GCA_013816505.1 Pyrinomonadaceae bacterium
GATGAATGCAGGCCAACGCATGGCCGCCGAACGCGAGTTTGATAATGCGCTCGCCATCTTTCCCAACTACCATCTGGCTTTTGCCGGGAAGGCGCGTGCGCGTCTCGCCGCCGGTGATGCCGATGCGGCCATCGAGTTTTATCAACGAGCTTGGGAGCGTGTCCCCTTACCGGAGACTGCGACTGCGCTCGGCGATCTCTACACCAAGCTCGGGCGCGCGGAGGAAGCTAAAAAGCAGTACGACTTGGTCGAGTTCATCGAGCGCACGGGCGCTGTCGCCGGCACTTATTCACGCCAGTTGGCGCTCTTCTATGCCGATCATGACGTGAAACTCGACGAGGCGCTGGCAATCGCGCTACGCGAGCGGGCGGCGCGCGCTGACATTTACACGTCGGATACGCTGGCATGGTGCCTGTACAAAAAGGGCGATCTCGCGGGGGCCAAGAGAACGATTGACGAAGCGTTACGGCTGGGCACGCGCGATGCGCGGCTCCATTATCACGCGGGCATGATCGAGCAGGCGCTGGGCAACCGCCGCGACGCCGCCAAACACCTGCAACTCGCGCTCAAAATAAATCCCTCGTTCGACATTCTACAGGCGGACGTGGCAAGACAAACGTTACGCGCCATCGCTGTCTGAAGCAGCACGGGGCCCCCTTGCTTCGACAGCGACGAGCGGATACCGAAATGAAACTCGCCCAACGAAGAATCAACAACCTACGGGCGAGTTTCTAAGAGGAACGACGGGAGAGAAATAAATGAGTAGCACGGCTAGTTCGCAGGAATCCATTCAGGAATTCAATACCGGCTGGATCATCAAGCACGGAATAATCGGGGGCGTTATCGTCGCTATCGTCTTTGCCGTGGCGGAGATGATCGCCACAGCGCTCACAGGGGGTAGCCTCTGGATGCCGTTCCAAGCCTTCGCGTCCGTCCCGCTGGGAACACCGCCCCCCAAGATTCCACTCAGCACCGCCATCCCGGTCGGGCTGATCTTCCACGTGATCTACACCGTGGGCATAACGGTCATTTTCATCTTCATCTGGGCGAAGGTCTCAGCCCTCCGCAGCTCTCCGACCGCGACGGTGATCGCTGCAACGGTGTACGGGATCATCGTCTGGGTGGTTGGCATCCTTGTCTTAGCGCCCGCCACGGGCCGTCCGTGGTTCGCCGAACAGCCGCAAGTGCTGCCGTTCATCTATCACGCGTTCTTCTTTGGCACGGCGCTCGGACTGTACTTGGTGTGGGCGGCGCGTCAGCCAAGGACGGTGTCAGCCGAGTAGCTCAGAACACTTCAATCGTCGAGGTGTTTGAGACGTTTGAGCCGTTGATGTCATCAATCGAAGATGAGCGCCGTGGTGAAGGAGCAGAAATTTGCGGAAGCCTTCGCGATGGGACAAGCCGGTGGCGGCAAGATTGAGTTGACGCTCTTCCGCGACAAGTTGAACGAGTTGATTTGAGTGTGCCGTGAAAAGTTATGAGCATCGCGCCGAGAGCTATCGTTAAAGTCGAATCGCGTTTGATTCGCAATCCCGTCGATCCGCGCGGGAATGCGAATCAAAAATTCGATGCGCTGGAGTTGCCGGTAGCCCATCCGGGCGCAGAACGAGCGGGTGACGGCGAAGGAGTAACTCACCTTACGCGGTTTGCAGGGTAGAGATACAGGATATTGTGCTTTTCGCCCGTTCAAAACCGCAAAATATAGCATCACCGCGTAAGGTGAGGGAGTAAATTATGAAAAGGTTCATCGGTTCATGGAGGTCTCACCTCCGAATGTTTTTCGCATTGTTTTTCATCGCGTTGATTATCCCATCGGTGGCAAGCGCGCAAGAACCCGCGCCGCCGCGTGTCGGCGGACACGTTGGCATCGCGTTTCCCATCGTGACGCGGAGTGACGGGACAACCACCACGATCTCGGAGGACTTCATCGTCGGTTTCCCCGTCGGCATCACGATCAGAAACAGCAGTCCGGTCGCGTTCGACTTCGAGTTCGTTCCCACGATCAATAATTCGCCGAGTCAGGATGTCACGCTCACCGTGCATCCGGGAGCCATCTATAGCTTCAAGAAAAGCTATGCCGTGGGCATTCGCGCGGCTTTCGACATCGGCGCGGACACTTATGGCTTTACGCCGCTCGTCCAACGCAGTTGGAAGATCAAAGGCAATACCAAATACTTCGTCGAGGCTGATTTCCCAGTGCGCTTTCGGCAGCAACCTGACGGGCGTCGGACTAGATCGGGTGCGTTCACCGCACATTTCGGGGTCTCCTTCTAAATTGTGAAAAGTTCGGGACACGTTTGCCGTAAGAAAGTCTCACGCAAAGACGCAAAGAGCGCAAAGAAAGGCCGCACAGAAAAAATGTTCAAGTCGTGGCGCAAAGAGTCATGGAGCGAATGGGCACTGCTGCCGTTGCGCCTGATCATCGGATTCGGCTTCATGGCGCACGGGTACGCGAAGCTGAGCGCGGGACCTCAGAAGTTCGCGGGCATGCTTCAGACGATTGGAATTCCCGCGCCGGGTTTGGCCGCGTGGATGACGGCGCTCGTCGAATTCTTCGGCGGTCTGGCAGTGATGGCGGGCGCGTTCATTCCAATCGTGAGCATCCCACTGACCATCGTCATGCTGGTGGCGCTGTTCACCATCCACCTGCCTTTTGGGTTCTCATCTATCAAGCTCATGGGGATCACCGAGAGCGGGCCGCAGTTCGGAACGCCCGGCTATGAAGTGAATCTTATGTATCTTGCTGGTCTGCTCACGCTCGTCCTCGGCGGCGCGGGGTCGCTTTCAATTGACAGTATGCTAACGCACAGAAAGCGCGCGCCGTGAGGTCTGACACGTCGAAGCAGGCAGGCATGCATTCCGTAAGCGTGCGGCGCTGGCACGACGCCTGGTCTCTATGCGTCCTCTGCGAGAAGAACTTTAACCACCCTAAACGCTCAACCGTAAGCGGGCAGGGTATGCGTCGCTCAACAATGCTGAAAGGAGCATCAAAATATGTTGCGGCCATCTACAC
>JACDEG010000383.1 GCA_013816505.1 Pyrinomonadaceae bacterium
GATATGGTGATGGAAATAGCGTGCAGTTTGCACAACCTGAGAATCACTTGTCGTAAACCACAAGAAACTCTTGATTTGGTTGATTTGGTTAGTTCAGCTTAATCCAGATAATGTCTAATGCAGCCGTGACCCTCTCGCGGGATTCGGGTTCGTGCAGAAGATCAGGAAAGGGCAGTTCGATACATCAACAGTTGACCAAGCAGGAGCACTGGTCGCGCAGGTCTGGGAAGCAGTGGTCGCAGCATGAGGTGTAATGTATAGACTACCCTGACACTGACTGCACCGTTCTTAGAGTTTGCACCAGAGCCTTCAGGATTATTATTTCGCCTGATGCGTATATGGCTGGAATTTTCTCACGCACTACAAACGTTCGTCGAGAGATGGACAAGCCCTCAGAAACTCACATCCTTGAGGAGGATTATCATGCCAACCTTCGAACTGACTCTTGAAGGCTTTGAATTCCCCGAAAGCCTCGAAGAACCCCGTAGCACTTTCCGCTTTTTAGTAGACATTCGCTACATCGACATGGATAGAAAATACGCGACAGCGCATGCCGTCCTACCGGGACTCGACACTCATTGGGAGTGCGAGAAGAAACACAAAGACAAACCGAATTTTGTTCGTCCTGATGACCTTTCAGCTAAATTTGATATGGACAAGATTGACGTGTGGGATAGGCTGATTATCAGGTTGCGCGCCAAAGACATTGACTCCTTACAAGTCAAGGTAATTGATATTGAAAAAGGAGGGGGACTATTAGACAAAGTTAAGGAGTATGCCAGCCCGCTCATCCAAAGCTTTATCGGCACGGTGAAGCCAAGCATCGGGAGGGTCACGGAAGCTGTACCGACCTTCGCTCAGGATGTGCTCGGTGATGCGATAAGCGATGTGGAATCACTGGCCCTAGCAAAATTGGCGGGGATGAAAGGTGAGGATTTCCTTCTCTTCAAAAGAGGCAAGAGGAGAGGAGACATGCCTCCCACCGGTGGTGCTTTCTCCATTGAGGGTCGCGGCCACAGTGGCCAGTACAGAGTCGGCCTCAACTTGAGGATAGAAGAAGAGTAGGTCAATCTGCTCATCAATAGAGCCTGTTTTGAACTTCGAGCCGTGAAAGGTTTGGCGCATCAAGCGCACATCTTATCCTAGAGCCTGTGGTGAACTTCCGTGAGCGAAAAGTAGCGATTATTCTCGGAAAATGCTGGCTTCGCTATTCAACGATGGGGTTAGCCCGCTGCTTCGCCGCATGGTGGTTGTGGCAACACACGCGAACAGCCCCCTATCTTGCGGTCTCAAGGCTCAAAGTTCATCACAGGCTCTAGCGATGTGAGTGAGGAGTAATGATCTTTGGGCCGCATGAGCGGACGCCGAAGCTGCTTGAGGTAACCGTTACATAGCTGAAGGAGGCTTATGATGGCGAAGTACGACTTGGTTTTTGAGGGTGGCAGTGCCAAGGGGTCCGCTTTTGTCGGCGCACTTGAGGTGCTGCAACAGGCCGGGCACACTCACCGCCGCTTGATCGGGACATCTGCTGGAGCGATCACGGCAACTCTTTTGGCTGCCGGCTATACCCCGCAGGAGATGCTGGCGGCAGTCACGGAACGTCTCCCCAACGGTAAGCCCCGCTTTGCTTCTTTCATGGACCCGCCCACGGCCAATGATTTCACTGAACAAGAGAAACTGAACAGCACGACGATGAAAGCCTTGGAGTCGGTACATCTCCCGGGATTCTCTAACTTGTTCGGCGGCGCGGTGGATCGGCTGGTGCTCAAGGCGCTGCTAGCCAGCGACCGTTACTGCCAACTGTTCTCGTTTGCCGAGTGCGGCGGATTCTTCACGGGTGCAAAGTTTCTCGAGTGGTTTCAAGAGAAGCTGGCAGCGAAAGGTATTCCTGCCGACGTTACTTTCGAGACTTTTGCAGCGCGGACAGGCGCCGACCTTTCTCTGGTGGCTTCGGATACTGCTGATGTGGAGATGTTAGTGCTGAACCACCGCACATCCCCCGACTGCCTGGTGGCCTTGGCGGTTCGCATGTCGATGAGTATTCCCTTTGTGTGGCGTGAAGTGGTGTGGCAGGAAGAGTGGGGACTATATCGTGGCCGAAACAAAACAGGGAACATCATTGTCGATGGCGGGGTGCTGTCGAACTTCCCCATCCGGCTGATCGCCACCACCGATCCATTTATTAAGGATGTGATGGGCGACACAGACCCGAACGGGGCAGGTAACCTGGGTCTTCTGATTGATGAGAATGTAGCGGTTGCGAATGTCGCCGACACGGCTCAACCGCCAGCGTTAAAGCTCCAGTTGCGCACCGTACAACGTGTGTCGCGCCTCGTCGATACGATGACCAAAGCGCAGGACAACATCCTGATTCAGAACCATGAGCATGAGATATGTCGGATACCGGCCAAAGGGTATGGGACGACGGAGTTTGAGATGGCAGAAGCACGGCTTGAAGCGCTCATCGAGTCGGGCAGGAGTGCGATGACCACGCACCTCGGCGGGCGCTTGACCTCTGCCGTGACATCGTGAAAGCTTCTCGCAGCTTGTGTATGCGCTGGTACCTTCGCTATCAACTTTCTTACCGTGATGTCGAAGCGATGATCCGAGAGCGTGGGCTCGACGTGGATCACTCGACCGTGTTTCGTTGGGTACAAAGCTACGCTCCTGAGATCTATAAGCGCATCCGTCCTCATTTGAAGATGAGCGGCACCTCATACCGAGTGGATGAGACCTATATCAAAGTCGGGAAGACGTATAAGTATTTGATCGTGCGGTCGATAAATCGGGGCAAACCATTGAGTTCATGCTCAGTGCTAAACGTGACGTTTCCGCGGCAAAACGATTCTTCAAGAAGGTAATGCGAGCCGATCATCGGCGGCTTCCATTCTCGATCAGCGTCGATATGAATGCTGCCTACGCGGATGCTTTTACCGACTCGCAGAAGAAAGAAGTCTTGCCAAAGGATTGCCGCTTGCGATGTGTAAACTACTTGAATAACGTTTGAGTAGGATCATCGCTTCGTCAAGAAGAAGGTGCGCGCCGCACAATGCTTCATGTCGTTCCGAACAGCGGAGCGAACCATCGAAGGCATCGAAGCCGTCAACATGATCCGTAAAGGCCAAATCAAAAAATTAGCAGGATGTGATGCAAGAGGTCAGGCGAAATTTATCTTGAGCCTGTTCCGGATCGCCGCGTAAAGAAAATCACTCGACCCTTCTTCGAGTCTCAAATTATTTTTTGCAACGCAACCGCCAACACCACTCTGTCGCATTACCGCATGGTCGCCAAACTCGGTGCGGAAGTGCGGTGACTTGTCGCCGCTTTAAGGGTTGCGCCAAAGGCGCGATGGATTAGAGAGGAGCACTCCTCGACTGCGAAAAAAGCTGCGACAAGCCGCGGCACTCAAGAGATAAAAGGCTGCCCGAGCCGGGTGTATTCAAATATCGTACGACACCACCTCGCAGGTCTTGCCGTCCGGCGTCGCAAGCACTTCTCGCCGCACGTCAACCCGGCAGCGTTGTCAGCGAGTCGAATAGAAAGTGAGCAACAAGTGAATCCTTCAGCACCGGTTCAGACCTATGGGGCGCGAGGTCACCTACCTCGACGAGCCGCCTCGACCAAGTCGGCACGCTATTTCTATAGCATCGCCGCAATCATCATGCTCATGCTCATGCTTGCGGGCTTTCACCCTTTCTACCTCAGGGGCGAGGGCATGGGAGAGCGGAAGATCTCGCCTCAGTTATTGCCCCTGGTCGTCGTCCACGGCTCGGCGATGACGGCTTGGATGATTCTGTTCCTGGTTCAATCGCTGCTGATTTCCACTCGCAACCGGCGACTTCATATGAAGCTCGGATGGGGTGCTATTGCGGTTGCTTCTGTTGTCGCCATCAGCGGGTTCATGGTTGCGGTTCAATCCGTCCGCCCGGTCCCATCGCTGCCTTTCTGGGGCATGGCCTACCGGCAGTTCCTGTTGGTCATGCTGGCCGAGGTAACGCTCTTCACCCTCTTTGTCCTGGCGGGCGTGTTGTCACGGAAGCGGCCGAAGATACACCGCGCGATGCTGCTGCTGGCGAGCCTGAGTATTCTGGCTGGCGCAACCGTCCGTATGCCGATCCTCTTTCCCATCTTCGGCGAGGGTGGATGGATGGGAATCTTCGGCCCCATCTTCACCTTGGGGGCCGTGTTCCTGCTCGTTCGCTCCCTTCTGAGTCGCACTTTTGATCGATGGTTTGCGGCAGGCTACGCCGCCCTGATTGTGCTTTACGTCGGTGCCTCTAAGTTCGCCGTCAGCGATGCCTGGGGCTACCTGGCTAAAGCAATCTTCAACACATAATTAACGTGAGGCATGAGCCGCGCGCTACTCTGCGCGTCAGCTCCATGCCCTTGTTCGGCTGCATCCTGTCGCTTGTTGTCCACGAAGATAATTCACCAACCCTACAAGGAGAAGAACCCATGAGCACGTCACCGAAAACCGTGAGTGAGTATGACGCGATTGCCGAGACGGTCCAGCGTTACGTCGACGGCGGCAAGTCCGGCCGCGGCGCCGACATGAGGGCCGCCTTCCACCCCGGCGCGACGATCTTCGGCTACATCGGGGCCGAGCTGTTCGCAAGGCCCCATCCAGAAGCTCTTCGACTGGAATGAGCAGAATGGGCCGGCGACGGAGCTCCAGGCCCGGCTCGCCGGCATCGACATCGCGGGCACCATCGCCACCGCGCGGCTGGAGCTCGACAACTGGACAGGTCACCGTTTCACCGACATGTTCACTCTCCTGAAGGTGGACGGCGAATGGAAGATCATCAGCAAGGTCTTCTACCTTCACCCCGAAAGTTAGCAGGCGTAAAGAATTATGAGGATGAACTTTGCGGCAAGGCTGGCTGCGGCCTGTGCCATTGTCGTTGTCTGCACTGCCGGCGCCCAAGCCCAGCAAAAGCCTTGTTTGACCGCCTCGAAGTTCGGTCCCGAAGACCAAATCGGCAACCTCAACTATGTGACCCCGGCGAAAACGCTCGCAGCCTCAAAGCTGGTCACACGCGGCAAGGCTTACCGACTCGGGATCGAGACGAACAAGGACACGCCGGCTTTCCCGCCGCGCACGTTCTCGATCACGGTCGTCCAGCCGGGCCAGTCCGCTGGAGCCACGCTCGGCCCGACCAAGTCCACGTATAACGACGACCTCATTACCGGGTGGGTAGGGATCGGCTCCCAACTTGATGGCCTGGGACACGTCGGCGTCGACAACCTCTATTTCAACTGCCACAAGGCCCCCGACTTCGCAATGGCCGACGGCCTGAAGAAGCTCGGCGTTGAGAATGTGCCGGCGGTCGCAACGCGCGGCGTGCTTCTCGACATGGCCGGCTACTTCAACACCGACATCGTCAAAGAGGGGACGGCATTCAACCGCGCCGAGATCGAAGGCGCGATGAAGCGCCAGGGCATTCAAGCTATCGAGAAGGGCGACGTCGTGCTGTTCCACACCAATTGGCTCAAGCTGCTCGGCAAGGACAACAAGCGCTTCGGCTCGGTCGGGCCGGGACTCGGCAGGGAGGGCGCGAAGTATCTTGCCTCACTGGAAGTGGCGATGGTCGGAACGGATACGCCGAACTTTGAAGTGGTCCCCTTCGAAAAGGGCGCGGGCTTGTTCGAGGTGCACCAGATCCTTCTTGCGCTCAACGGCATTCACATACTTGAAAACATGAATACCGAGAAGATGGTGAAGGACAAGGCTTGGGAATTCCTGTTCACGCTCGGCCCCGCCCGCCTCACTGGCGGCGTTCAGGCGATCATCAATCCAATCGCGATCAGGTAGCAGCGACAAAATCAGCTCGATTGCAACAGTGCGATTGGAACTCGATACCTGCCCAACATCGATCTGTCGCATTACCTACCGCATCGTCTCGAAAATCGGCGCCCTACGATGATCAGAGGGTCTATGTTAAGGATGCTGATCCAGTTCATCCTTGATGTGGACAGCGGAAAGTTTTAGATCCGTCTGAGCTTGAAACAGCAAACTGCATATTCTGATTTGAATGAACACCGATTCCGGAAACCCGTGAACAGTAATTCTGGTCGCCGTGAACACCCTCACACACACAACAACTGCTTGCTCATCATCGCTTTCGGGTGTTCACGCATTTCCAGAATACACGTTCATGGAAAATCAGAAT
>JACDEG010000028.1 GCA_013816505.1 Pyrinomonadaceae bacterium
GGCTTCGATGGCGTGACGCATCGCCGCCGCCATCATCTCAGGGTGCGGCGACTCGGCTATCGCGGTGTTCATCAGAATCGCGTCGGCCCCCAACTCCATTGCCACCGCCGCGTCGCTCGCCGTCCCCACTCCCGCGTCGACGATGATCGTCGCATTGGGCAGTTGCTCGCGCATGATGCGCAGGTTCGCCGGGTTCTGGACGCCGAGTCCTGACCCAATCGGCGCGGCGAGCGGCATCACCGCCGGGCAGCCGGCGTCTAACAACTTCTTCGCCATAATCAAATCGTCCGAGAAGTACGGCAACACCGTGAAGCCTTCGCCGACGAGGACGCGCGCCGCTTCGAGCGTCTGTTCGTTGTCGGGGAACAGTGTCGTTTGATCGCCGATCACTTCGAGCTTGATCCAGTCGGTTCTGAGCGCCTCGCGCGCCAGACGCGCGGTGCGGATCGCATCCTCCGCCGTGTAGCATCCGGCGGTATTCGGCAGGATCATCAACTTCGGGTCGAGGTGGTCGAGGAAGGACTCGCTGCCGCGGTCGAGCGGCACACGACGCACCGCGACCGTCACCATCTCGGCCCCCGAAGCGCGGTGCGCGGCCTTCATCTCGTCGAACGTGCGGTACTTACCGGTTCCGACAATCAGCCGTGAGTCGAAGGTGCGGTCTCCGATCCGGAATGCGTTAGGCGTCGGCGAGGTTGATATGGACATCTGCGTTCACAGTCGAAGGAGATCATCTTCGAAGAGAATCCGGGAAAGTAACAAAGTTTCGTCCACGATCACATCACCACCGCCGACGAAATGCACGACCTCAATCCGGTCGCCTTCGTTGAGCGTCGTTTCTCGCCAGTTAGCGCGGCGCACGACTTGGCGATTCAACTCAACGGCCAAACGCTCCGGGGTGAGATTCAAGTGCCGAACTAATTCTTCGAGGCTGATGCGGTCAGTGACATCGCGCGCTTCACCATTGACCTCAATGTGCAACAGAAATTCCTCTTCAGGATTGATGAATAACGCGACGCAGTTCCGCTTCTCGGCCCTCGACGACCGCGCGGATCAACACCGCGGCGCGCCCCTCCGAGAAACGCGGCAGCAGCGCGCGGACGACAGCCATCCCGTCTTTGTCCGAAACAGTTGAGAGGACCATCGGGCGAAAAGTCGTCCCCAAAATCTTGACCGTGATGGCCGCGTCGGAGATCGGACGAGTGCCATCACTGCCCCAGCCGACGAACACTCTGATCATCGCCAGATTACCCGCCCGAAACACACCGTCATCCATCAGATTCAAATAGATTTCGCCGCCTTCCGCATCCTTATCTTCTTCAAGAATAAGCAGGTCAAGATCAAGTGGTTCATTAAGATCGACGATTGGCGCCGTGTTTGGCAGCGTGGCGGATGACGGCGGAGTGGCAGATTGAAGCGTCGCCGGGGGCAGTGGCTCCGGAATTTCCAGCGGCGGGAGGGGGGCAGTGGCAACCTTTACCTTTTTGCCGCGAGGTTCGCTTTTGTTGAGTGCTTGTGGCCGAACCTCTTCAGGCTGCGTGTTCGACTTAATGGGTGGGCGCGCCTCAGGCGGCGTCATGTCGGGCGGCGTGATGATTGCAACCTGCTCGACTGCTTGTGCGTGGCGAGCGTTTGAGCCGCGCTCGCTCAAGCTTATCAGATCATTCAGGCGGCCAGCGTGAATCGCCGCACAGATCAGTTTGTGCTGCCGCTGTAGACGCTCCGTCAACGTGCCTACGTCAAACCCTGATTCAATCAAATCTGTGTATGGCGTGCGCTTACTGGCGAGAATCGTCCCGCCCGCGTAAACCAGCGAAAGGATCAACGGCGTGTCCATCCCCTTGTCCTCGGTTTGGACATGGTAGGTGACGCCGTTGTAGTCGATGTCGGTGTTGAATCCGGTAATCACGAACTTTACAGATAGCTACCAGGCATGGGTGTTTGAAGAAGATTTGAATACCCGTCCCGGCCCTTCAGCGCAAAGTAACACATGCTATCTGAGGTGGTCAATCTCCTTGCAAAATAAGCTTTTGCGCCGCCAGGGAGTTTGCTTGACAGCCCACTTATCATCTACTAGGATGAGTTTGTGCCATCATTCTCAATCTACAAAACACCTGCTTTAAATGCCGGAAAAGCTGTGTGGAGGCGTGTATGTTTGAGCTGAATGCTTACCTGCCGATTCTACTGATGTTCGTCGTCGCAATCGTCTTCGCGGTCGGCAATGTCGCGCTCTCGCAAGTGGTTGGTCAGCGTAAGCAGACGCGCACCAAACTGATGCCTTACGAGTGCGGCAAAGACCCGGTTGGCTCGGCACGCGAGCGCTTCTCGGTCAAGTTCTACTTGATCGCGATGATCTTCATTTTGTTCGACATCGAGTTAATTTTCCTGATGCCGTGGGCGGTGGTCTTCCGCACCCTTGTGACGAATGGACTAGGGACGCTTGTTTACGTCGAGATGATGTTGTTCGTCGCGCTACTTCTGGTCGGTTACGTCTACGTGCTGAAGAAGGGCTTGTTCAACTGGAGCGAAAGCGCGCGCCGCGAAGCCGAAGCCGAAGGGCGGGTTCTCGCTGAGATGGATTCACGCCGTCAAGCGCAACGCGCACCGGTGACGCGCGCCGCCTGATTGCTGTCGCAGGAGATTCATGATGGGTTTAGAAAATGTCATCGCCGAAGCGCTGCCAGAAGTTCTGACGACGCGGCTCGATTCGTTGGTTAACTGGGCGCGCAAGTCCAGTTTGTGGCCGGCGACATTCGGCCTCGCCTGTTGCGCTATCGAGATGATGAACGCCACTTCTTCACGCAATGACCTCGCGCGCTTCGGTTCGGAGGTCTTCCGCGCCAGCCCGCGCCAGGCCGACGTGATGATCGTGTCGGGGCGCGTGTCGCGCAAAATGGCGCCGGTGTTGCGGCGCATCTATGATCAGATGCCGGAACCGAAGTGGGTCATCTCGATGGGCGCGTGCGCGACTTCGGGCGGCGTTTTTGACAACTACGCGATTGTGCAGGGCGTCGATAAGATCGTGCCGGTTGATGTTTACATTCCCGGCTGCCCGCCGCGCCCGGAAATGTTGATCCACGCGGTCATGATGCTTCAGGACAAAATCTCAAAAGAGTCTCTGCGTGATCGCCGGGATGTCAACGTCGAGGACGCGCGTGAAGCGGTGCCGCCGGGGACGCTGCCTGCGACCGGAGTTTCGGCGACGAACGATGCAGCGTCCCAGCAAGAAGTTTCGCGCCCGTACACGATTGCCTCGCGTCACGAGCGCCGCCGGTCTTACTAAAATTTAATTTCGCCAAGTGTTACACAGGCTGTTGCCGGTCAGTTGCGCCGATCCTGTCTCTGTGGATTACTGACCTACAGTTTACGTCTGCCCGATTTTCTTATATGTCACAAGACATCGAGCGCGAAAAGCAGATTACCGAAGCGGCTTTAACAACGACCGATGCGGGCCGCGCGCCGGCGCTGCTGGTCGACACGCTACGGCGCGAGCACCCCGAGTGGCTCGGCGAAGTGACCGTCGCATTCGGCGAAGTCACAGTCGTTGTGCCGCGCGAGCAGATCATCCATCTCTGTGCCCACCTGAAGGTTGCACCAGGTCTCGAATTCAACATGCTCTCGGACATCTGCGGCGCCGACCGCGGTGTGGAGGAAGAGCCGCGCTTCGAAGTTAACTACCATCTGTTTTCGACGACGAAATATCACCGTCTGCGCCTGAAAGTTTTATTGAACGAAGAGGACACGCACGTTCCGACAGTGACCGGCGTGTGGCGCACCGCGAACTGGCACGAGCGCGAAACCTTCGACCACTTCGGCGTGATTTTCGACGGGCACCCTGATCTGCGCCGTATCCTGCTGCCTGATGATTGGCAGGGCCATTCTTTGCGTAAGGATTTTCCGCTTCGTGGCTACGAGCCGTACAGCTTAACTTAGTCGAGAGTTTGAAGTTCGGAGTCGAGACGTTAAAAGCTCTTGGACTCCGGACTTCAGACTCTGAAGTACTGCAGACTTTTATGAGCGTCTCCACCACCAATCTACCGCCGCAGTTCGAGGTCGTTGACCGTCCGCTCGACACGCAGATGACAATCTCGATGGGGCCGCAGCACCCTTCGACGCACGGCGTGCTGCGCCTCGAATTGGTGCTCGACGGCGAGATGATCGTCAAATGCACGCCCGACATCGGCTACCTCCATACGGGCATGGAGAAGCTGTTCGAGTACAAGAAGTATCAGCAGGGGATCGTCATCACCGACCGGATGGACTACCTGAATCCGCTCGGCAACAACTTGGCGTACGTAATGGCGGTCGAGAAACTTCTCGGCTTAGAGATTCCCGAACGCGCGCAGACGATCCGCGTGTTGATGTGCGAGATGCAGCGTATCGCGTCGCACCTGGTGTGGCTCGGCACGCACGCGCTCGACATCGGCGCGATGACCGTCTTCTTCTACTGCTTCCGCGAGCGCGAAAAGATTCTGAACATGATTGAGGCGGCGTCGGGCGGGCGTCTGACACCTTCTTACTTCCGCATCGGCGGCTTGATGATGGACTTGCCCGCCGGGTTTGAGCGGCGCGTCAAACAATTTACGGACAACTTCCCCGCCGCGCTCGACGAGTTTCATACGCTGCTGTCGGGCAACAGAATCTTTCAGAATCGCACCAAGGGCGTCGGGATCATCTCCGCCGAAGACGCCATCGATTGGGGCATCACAGGCCCGAGTCTGCGCGGTAGCGGCGTCGCGCTCGACATCCGGCGCTCGAATCCGTATTCGGGCTACGAGAATTACGACTTCGATATTCCCATCGAACATGGTTGCGACGTGTGGGCGCGCTACATGGTCAGGATGCGCGAGATGGCCGAGTCGCTGAAGATCGTCAAGCAGGCCGCGTCGCGACTTGCTCCCGGTCCGGTTAAAGCCGACGCGCCGAAGGTCGTGCTGCCCGACCGCGAAGCGATGAAGACGCACATGGACGCGCTGATCCATCACTTCCTGATCGTCGCCGAAGGCTTCAACGTTCCGGCGGGCGAGGTCTATCACGCGATTGAAGGCTCGAAGGGTGAGCTCGGCGTCTACATTAGATCCGAGGGCGGCGCAAAACCGTCGCGGGTTCATGTGCGCGGGCCGAGTTTCGTCAATCTATCGGCACTGCCGCACATGGTTAACGGCGAGATGGTCGCCGATGTCGTCGCAATTATCGGCTCGATTGACATCGTGCTCGGAGAAATAGACAGATGAGGGGTCAGGGGTCGGGAGACGGTTTTAATCCATCTTTCCCGGCCCCCGTCTCCCGATCCCCGGCCCCCGCTTATGAGTCAGCAATTCACCCCGAATAATCCTCTGCCGCAGGAGGCCAAGGTGCCGGTTGAGATGGCCGTGTTTTCCCTTGATGTCGAGGCGGAGATTGACCGGCATTTGGCGAAATATCCGGTCAAGCGCTCGGCGATTCTGCCATTGATGTTCATCGTGCAGCGCGAGCGCGGTGGTTACCTCGACCCGCCGGGCGTGGCATACCTGGCTGACCGCCTCGACGTACGCATCACCGACATCTGGGAAGTTGCCACCTTCTATTCGATGATTAACACCGAGCCGGTCGGCACGTATCACATTCAGGTCTGCCGCACGCTGTCGTGCAAGATTCTCGGCGCGGGTAAGATCACGGAACAGTGTTCTACAAGACTCGGCATCAAGCCCGGCGAGACGACGCCGGACGGGAAGTTTTCGCTCTCCGAGGTCGAGTGTCTCGGCTCGTGCGGCACCGCGCCGATGCTTCAGATCGGCTTCGATTTTCACGAAAATCTGACCGCCGAGAAGTTGGATAAAATCCTCGACACCTGCGAGCGGGGCGAGTACGTTTTCACCGTTAAGGGTTAACGTGAACAAAAACAGGCGCGCGGGTTTCAGGCGCCGGCATTAGACCACCCTCAATTAAAGATTATGTTCATCGGAGCCATCGGTTGTGAGCCGCTTCAGCTTAAGCGCGTCGGGTTAGAGAATTCCCGCACGCTCGATGTTTACCGTCAGCACGGCGGCTACGAAGCGCTGAAGAAAGTGCTCGACGGGATGTCGCCGGAGGACGTCATCGGCGAGGTGAAGAAGTCAGCTTTGCGCGGGCGCGGCGGCGCAGGATTCCCAACCGGGATGAAGTGGAGTTTCGTGCCGAAAGATTCGCCGAAGCCGAAGTACGTCGTCTGCAACGCCGACGAGTCGGAGCCGGGCACGTTCAAAGACCGCTTCCTGATGGAGCGCGACCCGCACATGCTGATCGAAGGCATGTTGATCGCCGCCTACGCGCTCGGCTCGCGCACGACTTACATCTACACGCGCGGCGAGTATCGTTACCTCATCAACATCCTCGATGCCGCGATTCAGGAAGCGCGTGAGGCTGGTCTCGTCGGCGACCGGATCATGGGCACCGAGTTTTCGTGCGAGGTCTTTACGCACACCGGCGCGGGCGCGTATATCTGCGGCGAAGAGACGGCGCTTCTGAACTCGCTCGAAGGCTTGCGCGGCCACCCGCGGATGAAGCCGCCGTTTCCGGCAATCGCCGGACTCTATGGCTGCCCGACCGTCGTTAACAACGTCGAGACGCTGACGGCCGTCCCCGACATCATCAAGATGGGCGGCGAGGCGTATCAAAAACTCGGCACCCAAAAGAGCGGCGGCACGAAGGTCTGGTCGGTCTCCGGCCACGTCAATCGTCCAGGCGTGTACGAGCTTCCGATGGGCTACGAGGACATGGAAAAGTTCATCATGGAAGATTGCGGTGGGATGCTCGGTGGGAAGCAGTTAAAGGCGGTGATCCCCGGCGGGTCGAGCGTCTACATCATGCCCGCCACCGACATCGTCGGCAAAAAAGTGAAGATGGATTACGAAGGACTCGTCGTCGCCGGCTCGATGGTTGGCTCCGGCGGATTCATCGTGATGGACGAGACGGTCGATGTATTCGAGTCGACGAAGAACCTGACCGAGTTCTACAAGCACGAGTCGTGCGGCTGGTGTACGCCCTGCCGCGAAGGCACGGACTGGCTGGTCAAAGTTTTCAAACGCATTGCCAAAGGCGAGGGCCGTCCCGAAGACGCGCAGTTGCTGCTGGATTTATGCGACAACATCGAAGGCAAATCGTTTTGCCCGCTCGGCGATGCGGCGGCGTGGCCGATTCAATCCGCTATCAAAAAATTCCCCGAAGATTTCAGACGTCACTTGATGCCGATGGCGACGCGCACGGCGGAAGCGGTCGCAGCCGACTAGAAATGATGATCAAGATTACTGAAGCACGCGCCCTTGTTCCATATCGCCTTTACGTCAAATTTTCGGATGGCGTGGAAGGCGAAATCGAGTTGTCTGATCTGGCGGGGCAAGGTGTGTTTGCGGCGTGGAATGACCCGAAGGTTTTTGAACAGCTTCGCATCAGTCCAACTCGTCGGAGTCTGGAATGGAAGAATCGAATTGACTTGTGCGCCGACTCCCTCTACATGCGAGTGACGGGCAAAGCGGCACAGAATCTGTTTCCGCGGCTGGCGCATGAGGAGGCGCGTGCCTGAAATTTGCCGCTTCTACGGTATCGTCATCAAGATGTTTTATGCGGATCATCCGCCACCGCACTTTCACGCCGAGTACGGCGAACACGAAGCGTTAGTCACGATCCCTGATGCAGTAGTTTTCGCCGGAAGTTTGCCTAAGTGAGTAGCCAAAAGTTTTTGCAAAAAAGAATGCCTGACTTCAAGCAAACCCAAGCCAAGACCGAATGTCTATAGGTTTATTCTTGCATTTATTTCTGGCGACTCACTTAGCAGAGCGTTGAGCATGGTTAAGGAATGGGTCGAGTTACATCGCGAAGAACTCGATCAAGACTGGGAAGCGGCCCGCCAAGCGCAACCATTAAACAGAATTCAGCCGTTGCCATAGATGCCGCAACTGAATTGAGCAATTAGCAAACCTATGACCACAGCAGAATCGGTAAAAGTGACCATTAACGGTCAGGAGTTCCAGGTCCAAAAGGGCGCGCCGCTAATCGATGTGTGTCGCGAAAACGGTTTCGCGATTCCCTCTTTCTGTTATTACGCTGACCTCGCGCTTCAGGCGTCGTGTCGGATGTGTCTGGTGCGCATCGAGAAGATGCCGAAGCTTCAGACTTCATGCACGATCACCTGCACCGATGGGATGATCGTCACCACCCAGAGCGAAGAGATCGAGAAGGCGCAGCGCGGGATGGTCGAGTTCCTGCTCGCTAATCACCCGCTCGACTGCCCGGTGTGTGACCGGGGCGGCGAGTGCGAGTTGCAGGAGATGGTCTTCGACTGGGGCGGGCTAGAAGAACGCTTCACCGAGCGCAAGAATTACTACCCGGAAAAATTCCTGTCGCCGATTGTCGCCAACGACCCACAGCGCTGCATCCTCTGCAAGCGATGCACGCGCGTCTGCGACGAGTGGATGGGCGAGGACGCCATCGAAGCGGGCGGGCGCGGCGCCAACACCGTGATCGGCACGTTCGGCGGCTGGCTCAACTGCTCACAATGTGGCAACTGCATCGAGGTCTGCCCGACGGGTACGCTGCTTGACGCGACCTATCGCCACCAGACCCGTCCGTGGGAACTTGAACGCACTGTCTCGACCTGCACGTTCTGCTCGGACGGCTGTCAGATGTCTCTCGGCTCGCGCGCCGGCGAGTTGATGCGCGTCGTCGCGCGCGACCGTTACGTGGACGGCATCAACGGCGAGTTCCTGTGCATCAAGGGGCGGTTCGCGCACCCATTCGTCAATCATGAAGAGCGACTACGGACGCCGCTGATTCGCTATCGAAAGGGCGGCAAGCTGATTCCCGCGACGTGGGACGAAGCGATTCGTTTCACTGCCGCGAAGTTGCAAGAGATCAAAGACGCGCACGGGGCCAACTCTATCGGTGTCGTCGGCAGCCCGCGTCTGACGAACGAGGCGAATTACGTACTGCTCAAGTTCGCCCGCGAGGTGATCGGCACCGAGCACTACACGGCTTCGGAGGCGTTTTCGCTCGCCCCCTTCTTCAAGCACATGACCGCGCCGCTCGCGACGCACAAGGACATTCGTCACGCGAAGACCATTGTGCTGATCGGCGGCGAGCCGGAAGAGCTACAGCCTTTGACCGCCAAGCAGGTGCGGCAGGCGGTGCGTAACGGCGGCGCGAAGCTTGTCATCATTAACAGCGTCCCCGTCCGTCTCAAGCAACAGGCGACGCAGTTTCTGCACGTCCGACCTGGAACCGAGGATGCGTTGGTGCTGGCGCTCGCGGGTCAGACCGACGACGCGATGGCCGCACGCAAGATGGGCGTCGAGGTCGGCGAGATTGAACCCTTGCGGCGCATGATCGACGAGACGCAAGGCAACGTGGTTTTGATGTTCGGCGGAGAGCTGAGCACCGAGGCACAGACGATTCTCGCGCAGTTGCCCGGCTCAATCGGCGACGAAGAAAATCGCCGTTTTCTCTTCCACCCGCTGCCGCTCTTTAACAACAGCTTCGGCGTCCATGATGTCGGGTTGATGGATGGAAAACTGAACGCGACCGGATTACTGGACGCAGCGGGTGATACCGTCCGAGCGTTGTACGTCGCGGGCGGCCTTTTGCCGGCGCACTTGCAGGGGCGCGAGCAGGCGCTTCAGAATCTGGATTTCCTTGTCGTGCAGGAGCTATTCGCCACCGACACGACGGCACACGCTGATGTCGTGTTTCCGGCGGCGTCGTTCGCCGAGATCGATGGGACTTATACAAACAATGACGGGTTGGTGCAACGTGTGCGCCAGTCAATCCCGCCGGTACACCAGGCGAAGCCCGACTGGGTGATTACGTCGCTGTTGGCCGATGCGCTCGGCATCGACTTTAATTATCAGATGTCGGCGAGCGCCGTGTTCCGCGAGATCGGCGAGCACGTTCCGGCTTATCAGGGACTGCGTTATCCGCTGCTGAAAGATGAATCGAAGCCGGTGCAGGCGAAGTATCAACTCGCCGGACAGCGCGCGGAGGTCGCCGATGTGCTGGCGGAATTGCGGCAGCGCGTCGAGCGCATGACTGGGGCAGGCGACAAGATCATGGAGACGCCGGAGGTCGGCCACGAGCTTTTCAAGATTGGTACGCTGACCGGCAAGGTACCGCAGTTTCACCTGCTCGCCGCCGGCAACCCGGAGCCGCCCGACGTGCTCGTATCGCCTCTCTATCAAATCACCATTGACTCCGGTCTGCGCCGCGACACGGCAATCGCTGGAGACTAGGCAGAGGGATGAGGGATGAGGGATGAGGGATGAATTAAAACAAGAATACAGAATGCAGCACGCAGCACACGGCAGGAAACAAGCCGTCTGGTATCTTCGGTGTTCCGTATTTCTTGTTCTGTATTCTGTGTTCTGTATTCCTGGATTCATCCCTCGTCTTCCATCTCTTTTCAAATATGAATTGGAATAGCCCTTTAGTTCAGGCCGGGCTGACGATGCTCGGCATCAACATCGCCTTCGTCGTGGTGCTGATGATCGTCGCCTACACGGTGTTGGCGGAGCGCCGCATCCTCGCCCTTATTCAGGGGCGGCTGGGGCCGAATCGCGTCGGCTACGGCGGCGTCTTGCAGCCGTTCGCCGATCTGTTGAAGTTTATCCTCAAAGAAGAGGTCATTCCCGACCAGGCGACGAAGTTTTTTTACCTGCTCGCACCCATTATTGCGATCACGGCGGCGCTGATGACGATCATCGTCTATCCGTTCGGGCCGACGGTGAATCTGCCGTTCTTCGGACCGGTCAAACTGGTTATTGCGCAGTTCGACATCGCACTGCTGTACGTTCTTGGTATGACTTCGGTCGGTGTCTACGGCATCATGCTCGCGGGATGGGCGTCGAACAGCAAGTATAGTTTGATGGGCGGATTGCGCGCGTCGGCGCAGATGATTTCGTATGAGTTGTCGCTGGGTCTGTCGCTTGTCGGCGTCGTGCTGATGTCGGGGACGCTTGATCTCTATAGCGTCGTCGAGCTGCAGACTAACCGGTGGGAGTTTAGTCCCGTCTTGAACTTTTTCTTACAACCGCTAAGCTGGAACATTTTTCTTCAGCCGCTCGGCTTCATCATCTATTTAATCTCCGCTATTGCGGAGACGAACCGCGTGCCGTTCGACTTGCCGGAAGCGGAGACGGAACTCGTCGCCGGCTTTCACACCGAATACTCGGCGCTCAAGTTCGCGCTCTTTTTCATGGCCGAGTACGTCAACATGTTCACCGTCTCGGTGCTGGCGACGACGCTGTTTCTCGGCGGGTGGAATGGTCCCGGCGTGGCGACGTTCCCGGTGCTCGGCGTCTTCTATTTTCTCGGAAAGATAATTTTCTTTCTCTTCCTGTACATCTGGCTGCGAGGCACTCTGCCGCGCTTCCGCTTCGATCAGTTGATGAATTTTGGTTGGACGTTCTTACTGCCCGCCGCGATTTTGAACATCATTGTGTCGGCGACCGTGGCGTACTTCTACTATTAATGAAGGACGCGCGGAGATTGTTGTCCTTCTTTCCTGGTCTATGCTTGAACTCACTTCAGTTTTCCTCTTCATGTTGTTCGGCGGGATGGCCGTCGGGTGCGCGCTCTCGATGATCGTTCAGCGCAATCCGCTGTACAGTGCGATTTCGCTGGTCGGCGTTTTCGTTTCGCTGGCCTGCTTGTACGTGACGCTCGCCGCGCCGTTCATCGCCGCCGTGCAGGTGATTGTCTACGCCGGGGCGATTATGGTGCTCGTCGTCTTCGTCATCATGCTGCTCAACGTCGAGACGGAGGTGCGCCGACCGTTACGCCTGCGCTATCTGATTCCCGTCGCCGCCGGTCTGTCGTTTGTGCTGATTGCGCAAGTCTTCTTCATGCTTTTCTTCGTCGGCCCGGTCAGCTCTGCGCCGTCTAACGTCGGGCTGACGGCGTCAATCGGCGCGGGGCTGTTCACCGAATACATACTGCCCTTTGAAATCACGTCGGTGCTGATTCTGATGGCTATCGTTGGTGCGATGACACTCGCCCGGCGCGCCGCCGATATTCCGTTGGCGGCGCGCTCCGCTGATTCGTCCGGTGCGGCGGGGTCGCCTTTCACCGACCCAATAAACGATTCGCGCATCTCCGGGTCACGGCCCGGTCTGACAGAGATTGTCGGGCGCGAGATGGCCGCACGCGCCATCGAGCGCCTCGAATCGCGAACTGGCCGGGGACAGGGAGAAGAGACATGATCCCTTTGTCGTGGTACCTCGCGCTGTCGGCGGTGCTGTTCACGATTGGCGCCGCGGGCGTCATCATCAAGCGCAACGCGATTTCGATGTTCATGTGTATTGAGCTGATGCTGAACGCCGTCAACCTGACGTTCGTCGCGTTTTCGAGTCACTTCAACGACGTGACCGGCCAGCTCTTCGTCTTTATCGTGATGGCGGTCGCGGCGTCCGAGGCGGCGGTCGGACTCGGCATCATCATCGCCATCTTCCGCAACCGCGAATCGCTCGATGTCGATGAAGCGAGCATTCTGAAACTTTGAACAGTTTTGAGTTTTGAGTTTCCAGTCAAGACGAATGCGCTCATGAACGCGTATTCGCTTAAGATTGAAATCTGAAAACTCAAAACTGAAAACTCAAAACTACCTCCATGACTAACCATTGGCTCTCGGTCGTCGTCTTCGCGCCGCTCGTCGGGGCGACAATCAATTGGCTGATCGGGCGGCGCGTCCGCAGCGAAGCATTCATCGGCATAATCGCGTGCGGGTCGGTCGGTATCTCGACCGTCATCGCCTTCATGATCGCATTCACCGAGGCGAACGGCGCGGCGCTGACGAACGACGCGGCCACGCCCGTGATGAGTCATCTTTGGACATGGATGCAGGTCGGGACTTTCCGCGCCGACTTCGGTTTCGCGATGGATCGACTGAGCGGCATCTACGCCTGTTTCGTCACGTTCGTGGCGCTTTTGATTCACGTCTTCGCGACCGGCTACATGCACGGAGACCGTGGGTTCTATCGCTTCTTCGCTTATCTTAATCTGTTCATGTTTATGATGTTGACGCTCGTTCTGGCCGATAACATCCTGCTGATGTTCGTCGGGTGGGAAGGTGTCGGCCTCTGCTCGTATCTGCTGATTGGCTATTACTTCAACCGACAAGAGGCAGGCGACGCGGCGAAGAAGGCGTTCGTCGCCAATCGCGTCGGCGACTGGGGCGTGATCTTAGGCATCATGCTGATTTTCTCTTTGACCGGGTCGATTAGCTTCTTCGACAAGCCCGCGATGGAAGGCGTCGGCGCGGTCGAGAGTTTCCTGACGGTAGCGCGTGGGATGCCAGTCGAGTCTTTCACGTGGGGGGCGATTTTTGCCGGCGGCTTAACTTCCGCCGCGGTCCTTCTGTTCATCGGCGCGACGGGGAAGAGCGCGCAGATTCCACTTTTCGTGTGGCTGCCGGACGCGATGGCCGGGCCGACGCCGGTCTCCGCTTTGATTCACGCGGCGACGATGGTCACGGCGGGCGTCTACATGATCGTCCGCTGCTCGCAGGTCTACGTCCACGCGCCGACCGCGATGTTCATCATCGCCATCATCGGCGCGGCGACCGCGATTTTTGCGGCGACTATCGGACTCGCGCAGAACGACATTAAAAAAGTTCTCGCCTACTCGACCGTCTCACAACTCGGCTACATGATGCTGGCGTGCGGTGTCGGTGCGTTCGGCGCTGCGATTTTCCACGTCATGACGCACGCCTTCTTCAAGGCGCTGCTGTTCCTTGGCTCCGGCTCGGTAATTCACGGCATGCATCACGAGCAGGACATGCGCCGAATGGGCGGCCTCAAGAAGTACATGCCAATCACCTTCGCGACGATGCTGACGGGAGGGCTCGCCATCAGCGGCATCCCCATCTTCGCCGGCTTCTTTTCAAAGGACGAAATTCTTTGGAAGACATGGAGCACAGCATCTCTCGGCGTCGCGAACGCGGGACAGATTCTCTGGTTGATCGGCGCGGTGACGGCGCTGCTGACCGCCGTGTACATGACGCGGATGATGGTGATGACCTTCTGGGGCGGTGAGCGTTTCCGCGAAGTTCCGGCGGGCGGGCAAGCCTCCGAAGCGCATGCCCACGCAGATGACGAAGACCTCAAGCCGCACGCCGCCCGTTTCGATTCGGCGGGCGACCGTCCGCGTCACGAAACCGGCGCGCATGTCGGCGACGCTCACCACGGAAGCCCGCACGACGAAGCGAGCGACTTAACCATTGATGACGACGAGGACGAGCACGCCGCTCACCACGGCCCATTCACGCCGCACGAATCGCCGTGGGTGATGACCGTCCCGCTGATCGTGCTCGCAATTCTTTCGACCGTCGGCGGACTCGTCGGCGTGCCTTACGCGCTGAGTTCGCTCATTGGTTTAGGTGACATCAACTACTTCGAGCACATGCTTGAACCCGCCATCGCGCACGCGCCCGGTGAGCACGGCGCGGCGGCAAACGGAGGCGGGACGCATCAGACTCCTTCCGCGTCAAATCCCGAATGGCTCTCGCCGCCGCCGCAGGCGCACGACGGAGCGTCGCCGTTGTCTGTCGGTGATGGCAGCCACGGCGAACCGGGGGGCGGGCGCGCGCATGACCCGCACGAGGTCAGCATGGAGCGTTTGTTCACGGGCATCTCCATCGTTATCGCGCTCGTCGGCATCGGCATCGGATGGTTGATGTTCCAAAAGCGCCCGCTGCTTGCGATGCCGCGGTTGCTGGAAAACAAATACTACGTCGACGAGGTTTACAACGCCTCGATCATCAATCCGCTGAAGACCGGCTCGCGCAATGTGCTGTGGCTGTTCTTCGATGTTGGCGTGGTCGATGGCATCGTCAACGGCGTCGGGCGCGGGACGCGCGAGATCGGTTCGGTGCTGCGCCATTTGCAGCCCGGCTTCGTCCGCAGCTATGCCGCGATTATCCTGTTCGGCGCGCTCGCGGTGATCGGCTACTTCGCGTTCAGCGCGTATCAGGTTCTTCCCTTCACACGGTAGACACTTTCTATGCAGCAATATCTGCTCACCATTCTGATTCTGCTGCCGGTCGCGGGCGCCATCGCGCTCGCCGCGCACGGACTCGTCGCGCCGTACCGACGCGAATCGCACTACCGCTGGATCGCGCTCGGCTTCACCATCGCGACCTTCGCACTGTCGCTACTGCTCTTGAGCGGCGGCATCGGCGAAGACGCCACGGGGGCGTTTAAATTCGTGCAGAACGTGCCGTGGATCGGGGCGATTGGCGCGGGCTATCACGTCGGCGTCGACGGCATCAGTTTATGGCTGGTGCTACTCACGACGTTGCTGATGCCGATTGCGATTCTTTCGAGTTGGAACGCGGTCGAGAAGCGGTCGCTCGCATATTACGCTTCGCTCTTGATACTTGAGGGCGCGATGATCGGCGTCTTTGTGGCGCTTGACCTGCTGGTGTTCTACCTGTTCTTCGAAGCGTCGCTGGTGCCGATGTTCTTTCTGATCGGGGTGTGGGGCGGTCAGAATCGCGTCTACGCGGCGGTCAAATTCTTCATCTACACGGCGGTCGGTAGCCTCTTGATGCTGGCCGGCATCATCGCGCTCTACTTTATTCACGCGCAGCAGGTCGGCTTCGGAACATTCGACTATGTCACGCTATTCGAGGCGTTGCGCGAAGGGCGGATGACCATCGGGGCGCGACCGGAGTTCTGGCTGTTCCTCGCCTTCGCCATTGCCTTCGCGATTAAAGTCCCGCTCTTTCCGTTCCACACGTGGCTGCCCGACGCGCACACCGAAGCCCCAACCGCTGGCTCCGTGATTCTGGCGGGCGTGCTGCTGAAGATGGGGACTTACGGACTGCTGAGATTTAACTTCGCGCTCTTCCCCGGCATGTCTCGCTACTTCGCGCCGCTAATGATTACGCTGGCTGTCATCGGCATCATCTATGGCGCGCTCGTCGCGATGGTGCAGCCGGACGTGAAAAGGCTCGTCGCTTACTCGTCCGTCAGTCACATGGGCTTTGTGATGCTCGGCCTGTTTTCGTTTACCGAACAAGGGATGCAGGGCGCGCTGTACCAGATGCTGAACCACGGCGTTTCGACCGGCGCGCTATTCCTGCTCGTCGGAATGATCTACGAGCGGCGCCACACGCGGATGATCGCCGACTTCGGAGGCTTGGCGAAGCCGATGCCGCTGTTTGCGACGTTCATCGTGTTCGCGTCGCTGTCCTCAGTTGGGCTGCCGCTCTTGAACGGTTTCGTTGGCGAGTTTTTAATCATGCTGGGCATGTGGAATTCCGGCTTCGACTATGCCTGGATCGCGACGATGCTCGCGGCGACCGGCGTCATCTGGGCGGCGGTGTACATGCTGTGGATGTTGCAGCGCGTGTTGTTCGGTCGCGTAACGAACGCGCATAACGCGCGACTACCGGACTTGAACGCGCGCGAAATCGGACTGCTGGCGCCATTGCTGGCACTGATGCTGTTGATGGGAGCATACCCACAACCGTTCCTCAACCGCTCACGCGGCAGCGTCGAACAAGTGCGCGTGCGAGTCGCCGCGCCGCACACCGGCGGCACGTTCACTGCGGGAGTTGATAAATCGTCAAATGTGACAGGTGACAGGTAAGGAGTTCGGGTCACGCGGGTTGTGACTGTCGACGCCGATTTGATTGGCGCGGATTGATTGGCTTATATCGTGACCGCGGGGTCGTACAAAAAGTCTAACCGTCCTGTCACCTGTCACCTGTCACCTGTCACTTTATTAGGCAGCGAGGGGTTGATGTACATGAAGATAATGGGAACACGCAACATCCGTCGGGCGCTGGTGATCGTGATGTCGGTCGCTGGCATTGTCGCCGCTGGTTCGTTGATCTATGGGCAGCAGCAGCGCGAGTCGAATGCAACGACACCCGGCGCGGATTCAGGTACGACATCTTTAAGTACAACACCGGTCGCGCCCGACACGTCGGTTAAATTAAAGGGCGTCGACGGCAAGATGTACGACCTCGCGCAGATGCGCGGAGAGGTCGTGCTGCTTTCGTTTGGCGCGACGTGGTGCGTACCGTGCGCGTGGGAGTTGGCCGCGATTGAGGAGTTGAAGGAAGAGTTCAAAGACAGGCCCGTCAGATTTCTGTGGGCCAGCATCGAGACGAAGGACGAAGCCTCTGATGCGCTGCTGCGTCACTACGCGAAACAACGGCGGGTGACGATCCCCGTGCTGCGTGACCCGGAGCGGACGACGTTCGCCAAATTCGCCGACCGCATCAAGCTCCCGCTCGTCGTCCTGTTCGACAAGGAAGGGCGTTTCACTCCGCCGGTGCATCGCGGTATGTCTTCGGAGCCGATTCAATACAAGAACGCGATGCGCACCAGGTTGGTCGCGCTGCTGACCGCGCAGCCCGGCTCGCCCATTAAACAAGTAAGCAGTTTCCAGTTTCCAGTTTTGAGCTCAAAACTGAAAACTGGAAACTGAAAACTGTTGACTTTTGCCTGACCACCCAGCACAGAGCGGAATCGATGAATCTTTCACTAGCCTTTCAGCTTATGGCCCAGCCCGACGTGAATTTCGCGTTGATCCTTCCGGAGGTGATTGTCAGCATCGCCGGCGTTCTGGTGATGATGGTCGACGCATTTTCGCGCCGCGCCGATCAGCGTTGGGCGACCGGCGGATTATCTCTGGCCGGACTGCTCGGCGCTGCCGGCGCGTGCCTGTGGCTGTGGTCGGGTGGCGCGGGCGAGCGCGTCACGGCGTTCAACGGGATGGTCGTACTTGACCGTCTGCGTCTTTCGTTCACACTCGTCTTCATCATCGTTTCGGCGCTGACGGTGCTGATCTCGATGATCTGGGTCGAGCGTGAACGACTTCCGGCGGGCGAGTTCCATTCACTGCTGCTGTTTGCGACGGCGGGGATGATGCTGATGGCTTCGGGTGGCGACCTGGTAATTGTTTTCCTCGGCCTCGAAGTCCTCTCCATCGCCACCTACGTGATGGCCGGGTTCCGCCGCACCGACACCCGCTCGAATGAATCGTCGCTCAAGTATTTCATCCTCGGCTCGTTCTCGTCGGCGTTCCTGCTCTACGGCATCGCGCTGGTCTACGGCGGGACAGCGGTCAACACGCCCGGCGGAATCAGTGCCGGCACAACTAACATCAGTGAAATCGCCGCGCGGCTCGATGACGGCATGTACCCGCCGCTGATTTTCGCCGGCGCGGCAATGATGCTGGTCGGCTTCGGCTTCAAGATCGCGACTGCACCATTCCACGTGTGGACGCCGGATGTGTACGAGGGCGCGCCGACGCCGGTCACAGCATTCATGGCCGCCGGGCCGAAGGCCGCCGGCTTCGCGGCGTTTATGCGCGTGTTTCTATTCGCCTTCCCATTCGCCGTCGCCGCTACCGGAACGGCCACCTCCGCGCAGGTTCATGCCGCGTGGCTCGGCGCGCTGTCGGTGATCGCGATACTGACGATGACGGTCGGGAACGTCGTCGCGTTGGTGCAACGGAACGTCAAGCGGATGCTCGCGTATTCGTCCATCGCCCACGCGGGATACGCGCTGGTCGGGTTCGTCGCGGCGGGTGCAACCGGCGACGCAACGCAGCAAAGCGACGCGGTGGCGGCGGTCGTCTTTTACCTGCTCGCATACGCGTTGATGAATCTCGGCGCGTTCGCGGTCGTGACGATGATCGCGCGCGGCGGCGACCGCCGCACAGAGATCGAGGACTATTACGGCATCGGCTTCCGCGCGCCCGTCCTCTCCTTCGCGCTCTCTATTTTCCTGCTGAGCCTGCTCGGCGTTCCACTGACGGCGGGGTTCATGGGCAAGGTCGTGGTATTCCGCGAGGCGCTCAGTCAGGGGTTCGCGAGCGGCAACCAACTGCTCGTCGCGCTCGTCGTCATCGGGGTGCTGAACACGGCCGTCTCGGTCTATTACTACCTGGGTTTGATCGTCGCGATGTTCTTCCGTGAACGGACGACGGAGTGGAGCGCGCCGCGCGTCCCGGCGAGCATCAGCGTGACGCTCGCGCTGACAGTGCTCGGAGTTTTCTATCTCGGCATCTTCCCCGGACGGGTGATTGATGCATTCCGTAGCGTGCAGACGACGGCTGTCACGCGTTTGAAATAGAAGCTCGATGAAATCACACGGCGGAGCAGCAAAGACGGGCGCGGCAATCGCCGGAGAGGGTGGCGCCGATGCTGGCAGCGATGGCCCCGCGGCGCCGCGCGCGAAGCGTGCCCCGTCATCCGACGCCACCGTCGCGGAAATCACCGAGGCGCTCGCCGAAGTATGGCTGCCGCGCATCTATCGCGAGCGCGTCATGACATTGCGCACACGCTCGCACCGCGTTCTGCCGGCGACTCGCGGCGCGATGGTCGAAATCCTCCACACCCTGCTCGGCGTCGAATTGAAAGTTGGCCGCCGCCGCATGCTGTGCCCCGATTTGGCGACGGCGCGCTACCTCGCCGTCTTCGCGCGTGTCGGGTGCGGCGAAGTGGCGGTGCCGTACGACATCACGAAGATCTCCCGCCTCGCCGACGATCTCGAATCCGCTTGGCAACGGATGCTGCTGCTGGCCGGGCACTTTGCCGAAGGACGCGGCCCGGCGTTCCATTCTCGCATTCGGGCCGCTATAATCGCTAAGGCGCGACGCGAGGTCGCAGAGGCCGGCGCCGGTTCCGCCATCCCGCAGTTTAACCAGAACACGAAACAGCGTTCGCGGCGCTCGTGAATCATCTCAGCGCCGCTTTCATTATTTGTGATGACGCAAGCATTGATCGAACAAACCCGACCCGACGATGACTCAAGAATTAATCGAACAAACCCGACCCGACCAAGCGGAGCCGCTGCCATTCCCTTTCAACCAGAGAACCTTCTGCCGCTACGAGCCGATTGAAAAGAGCATCGACGCGGTGCGCGTGCTGGTCGTCAACGATCTGCTGCGTGACGAACGCGACATCTCCGATGTCGCACGCCGCGAGTGGGGCACTGGCGCCGCCGCCCTTCTGGCACGCGAGCGCTCGATCTCCTCGCTTGCCATCGAGAACATCGTCAACAACATTAAGCGCCTTGTGCGCAGGCCAGAAACGAAAGTCATACACCTTTCGGAAGTCTCCGAAGCGGTCGACTCTTTCCGCCCGCAGGCGATTGTGCTGAGTGGCACGCTAAGCGATTTTGACTTTTACAACCCCGCGATGATCGAGGACTTCACGCGCTTCATACGCACCACCGAGACGCCGGTGCTCGGCATCTGTGGCGGGCACCAACTCATCGGCATGTGTTTCGGCGCGCGCGTCCTGACGCTCGACAATCTCGACCCGAACGCGCGCCGCGCCGGACGTTCGTTCGAATACCAGTACCGATTCATCAGGATCACTGCGCCGGATGACCCGATCTTCTCCGGCATACAGGACCGCGACTCCGGCGTGTGGCAAGACTACACCACCGAGGCGCGCATCCTCCGCGTTTGGCAGAACCACGGTTTACAACTCGACCGCGTTCCCGAAGGGTTCCGTCTGCTCGCCACCGCGTACCTCTGCCGCAACCAGATGATGGTGCGCCGCGACGCGGGCCAGCTAATCTACGCCGTGCAGTATCATCTCGAAAAATCCTTCGAGGACTGGCACAAGAACCGCACCCGTTGGGAGCACCCGAACGAGTCGCGCGACGGCCGTATCATCTTCGAGAACTTCCTTCGCGAAGCACTCAAACACCAATTCCAGTGAGACGCCGCACCGGGCCATCCGAAGACGAGTCGGCCACCAACCGCGTCGGACGCGAGACCCAGAGTCAAACACGGAGACTATTTAATGAATACGCAACTCAGAATTCTTTTTCTCGGTTTGATCGTCGCATCATTACTAACGCTGGCAGCCTGCGCCAACGAATCCGCGAATAACGACCAGCCGGTGACGACGCGGAGCAGCAGTAGCGGCAACATGACAACGACCGCGCCGCCGGCGAAGGATGCCGAACAGCGCGGACAAGCGCTGGTGCGTTTGATTCATGCCGCGCCCGGCGTCGCGGCCCTCGATGGGTTCGCGAACGACAGCAAAGTGTTCACCGATGTGACGTACACAAACATCACGGCTTATCGAGAAGTGCCCGGTGCTGCCCAGACCTTCCGCCTGCGTTTCGCCGGTCAGGACTCGGCGCAACCGCTGGCCGAAGACGAAGAGAGTTTCACAAAGGGCCGGCACTACACGGTGCTCGCGGTTCCGAGCAGCGCGACCGCCATCATCACCAGAGACGGCGGGCAGCGCGTCGACTTGGTTTTTGTAGACGACCAACTCGCGGCGCCGTCCTCCGGTAAAGTCAGGCTGCGCGTGATTCACGGCTCGCCGGATTTGGGTGACATCGACATCTACGCGCCGGGCCGTGCGGAAGCCATCGCTCAAGCCGTCAGCTTCGGCTCCGCAACCAAGTACGTCGATACCGACCCGACGAGCAGCGCGCTTGAAGTGCGGCGCAAGGGCGAGAACATCACCACACTTAGCGTGCCGAGCACCAACTACCAGGCCGGCAAACTCTACACGATCATCGTCGTCGGGCAGACAAAGGGAACCTCGAAGCTCGAATCTGTCGTCGTCACGGACGAGTTCGGCGCGGCGTCGACAACGGCCTCTCCAACCACAGCGACGACTCCGAGCATGACGCAAACTCCGAGCGCGACTGAGACTCCAGGCACGATGCAAACCCCGGCCACAACATCAACCCCGAAGGCGGAACCGGCGACGAGTCAGACGCCGTAGGTTTTCAAGTAATTATTCCAGTTCGATTTTATCCATCTAAATGTAGCGTCGATGAAGCGTCATCCGGAAGCGCGCGTTTCATCGAGCGCCGCGATGAGGCGGGCGATGTCGTCTTCGTTGTTGAAGAAGTGTGTCGCGGCGCGGAAGCCTTCGGGTTTGATAGTGACGGCGACGCCGCGCGACGCGAGGTGCGTGACTGTCTGCTTCGGATGTTCGACGCTGACCAGCGTCTCAGCCGAGCGCGCGTCTTCACTTCTGAGCGGCGACAGAATATTCCAGCCGCGCTCGATCAAGCGCGCCGTCAGTTGTCGGTTCAGTTCCAGCGCGCGGCGCTCGACGTTTTCCGCTCCGATGGATAAGTGATAGCGCCCCGCTTCGCCGAGCGCGAAGATATTGGCAAATGGCGGGCAACCACTCTCGGACCGCGCGCCGGCCTCGGTTCGCAGACGGAACTCGTCGTTTTTCATCGCGAACGGGTCTTCAACGCTCAGCCAACTAATCGCGCGCGGGCGCGTTCGATGCAACAGCTCGCGGCTGAGGTAGACGAAGCCGGAGCCGTAACCACCAAGCATCCACTTGTGCCCGGTCGCGCACAGCGCATCGACGCGCATCCGCTTAACATCGATGGGTAGAACGCCCGCCGACTGGCTCGCGTTAAGGACGAATGCGTGTCGACCTTTGATCTCGCCAACCTCCGCCGGGTTCAGGCGGAATCCGTTTGAGTATTGAACGTGGCTCAGACAAATGACGCCGGTCTTGTCCGTCTTCGCGCGCCCCACTTCCTCCACCCGCACCTCACCATCGACGGCTTTAAGGAGATGGACTTTGATGCCGCGGTGCATCCACGTAATCGTCGAGACGGGAAATTCCAAATCACACGAAATCACTTCGCCGCTTCCTTCGAGCGCGTCGATAATCAAGTTCATCCCTGCCGAGGTGTTGGTCGTGAATGCGATTTCGTCAGGCTCGGCGTTAATCATCTCGGCGAGTCGCGTCCGGCCCCGCTCACGTTGCGCCATCCACTCGAACCAGCGCGCGTCGCCGCGCTCCATCAATTCCTGATAGTAATGCGTTGCCGCCGAAGCGACCCCGCGCGGCACCGGCCCGGCACCGGCGCTGTTCAGGTAAGCCATCGTTTGCGTCACCGGAAAGTCTTCGCGGATTCGCCGCCAATCGACTTCGCCACCCGTCTTCACAACGTCTTCAATGTCGCCGTTATTCTCTTTGAGCCCTTTGAACATTCCGTCGATGTGGCAGTCGCAACCCATAAAACTATTGACCTGGTGTTCTCCGCAAGGGTGTTCAAGCTGAAGCGCGAGATGCAGAATTGTTCTCGCTCTTCAACTC
>JACDEG010000029.1 GCA_013816505.1 Pyrinomonadaceae bacterium
CGCCTAACCCGACCGAACAACAAGCCGCTCCGCCCGCCAATGCTTCGCCGACTCCGTCTCAGAACGCCGCAGTTGCCAGCGCCACAGTAACCAACCAAGCTTCCCCGCAAATCGCCGAGCCGCCTGCTTCAACACGCCCGCGGCGCAACTACTGGACGAACTTTCGCGGCCCCAATCGCGACGGGCGATACAACGACGCGACGGTGAAAACGAATTTCGGAGCGGAAGGGCTTCCTCTCATATGGCGTCAACCAATCGGCGGTGGTTATGCGTCGTTCGTCGTTGCCGATGGCGCCGCCTTTACCATCGAGCAGAGGCGCGCACAGGAAGTCGTCGCCGCTTACCACGTCGAGACCGGGCGCGAATTGTGGACGCATAGTTGGACGGGTGAGTTCCGCGAGTCGATGGGCGGCGATGGCCCGCGCGCCACGCCCACATGGGACGCGGGCCGCATCTACGCGCTCGGAGCGGCGGGCGAACTTCGCTGTCTGGATGCCAAGACAGGCAAGCTCATCTGGTCGAAGAACATTCTGAGCGACAACGGTGCCACCAACCTTCAATGGGGCATGGCCGCGTCGCCTTTAATCGTCGGCGATAATGTGATCGTCCAGCCGGGCGGCGGCTCCGGCAAGTCCGTCGTCGCTTACAACAAAACCACGGGAGCGCCCCTTTGGAAGGCGATGAACGATCAAGCGTCGTACACTTCCCCGATGCTCGTGACGCTCGCCGGGAAACGACAATTGCTCGTCGTCACGGCGCGCCGAATAGCCGGTCTGTCTCCCGAAGACGGTTCTGTTTTGTGGGAGCACCCGTGGTCAAATTCCGCGAGCATCAACATCTCGCAACCGATCATCGTCAACGCCAACCAATTCTTTATTTCTGCGGGCTACGGCAAGGGCGCGTCGCTCGTGGAAATCAGCGGCGCCGGTAAAACTTTCGCGGCCCGCGCCGTTTGGGAGAACAACTCGATCAAAAACAAGTTCAATAGTTCGGTGCTGCACGAGGGACACATCTACGGTTTGGACGAAGGCATTCTCACTTGCGTTGATGTGACGACGGGCGAGCGTAAATGGAAGGGCGGGCGTTACGGCTACGGGCAGGTGCTGCTCGCGGGCGGGACGCTGATTATCACGACGGAGGAAGGCGAGATCGTGTTCGTCAAAGCCGCGCCCGCGCAACACGAAGAGGTCTCCCGCTTCTCAGCCTTACAGGGCAGGACGTGGAACAATCCGGCCATCGCCGACGGTCGACTCCTTGTCCGCAACGCCACGCAGATGGCCTGCTACAAGCTCACCGACTGAGCCGCTTATAGTCTCGACTCCAAGAAAAAGAGTGAGCCACGAATGACACAAATGACACGGACGAAATATCTGACCGGGAAGGCATGTCACAGCTTCATCGCTTTCAGTGCTCAGCGTGATTGCTGCCAATGAATTGATTCGTGCGATTCGTCGCAGTCGTGGCTGAATGATTTTCTTAAAATTTATTGCTTGCGTTAGCTAGTGGCGAGAGGGAGAAAACGTATCCCCACATGTTCGCCTTAACTCTCAGGAATCAATAGCGAGGTGAGCGTCGTCTCGTCTTTGACGAAGATGCGTTTGCCGACGACGACCGGGTGCGCCCACGTTGGAGTGCTCGCGACCGTGTACTGCGCCACCGGCGCGTACCCTTTGGCGCTCGCGGGTAAGACGATGAGGTTGGCGTCGTTCGTCAGCAGAAGCAGCGTCCCCGCGAAGTTTAAGACCGCCACGTTCTCGCCCATGCGTCCCGGACTTTGCCATAACGTTTTTCCGGTGTCGGCGTCAATGCAGAAAAACTGCCCCTTCTTGCGCGACGACAATCCGAACAGCAGATTGCCCTGCATCACTGGCGAATTCATATACAGCTCGTTCTCGGCATTGCGCCAGACTTCCTGCGCCGTGAAGCCCGTCCCCTTTTCACTGGTCTGACAGCCATCATTCCCTGATCTTCAAGCGAGAGGATGAGCATATCTTTGTACGCCACGGCGGTGACGGAGTTGGTGTCATAGCCGGTCTTCGCCGGCATCTTCCAAAGCAGTTTTCCCGTCGCCGCCGAAACGCCGACGAATTCCTTTTGCGTGAAAGTGACCACTTGTCGTTCGCCCGCGAGCGTGACGACGATGGGCGAAGAGTAGGCCGGGCCGTCCGCCTCATAAGACCACTTCACCGCGCCCGTTTCCTCGTTGAAGGCCATCAGTGCGCCCTTGTCGGGGCCTCCGACGTGCGCGATCAAAAGATTCTTCTCGACGACCGGAGACATCGCCGTGCCGTAGAGCGGCGACGTGCTCGGGTATTGATTGGAAAAATCTTTGCGCCAGATGAGCTTGCCGTCGCGCGCATCGTGGCCCGATAGAATGCCGGTGATCCCAAGCGTGAACACTTTTCCGCCGACGGCGATTGGCGTAGACTTCGGTCCTTTGCCGTGAGCGCGCGCCGCCGGGTTCATCTCGTAGGCCACCGGCGGCGACGCATTCCGCCACAACTCCTTACCCGTTGCTGCATCAAGACTCAGCAAAACTTCCTCTTCACCTTGTCTCGCGAACACGTAAACCTTGCCGTCCGCGAAGAGGGGCGACGAATGGCCGACGCCGACCGTCACCTTCCATACTTCTTTCAGAGACTTCGGCCAGACTCGCGGAACGGAGTATTCGCCAATGTATCCATCGCGATTCGGCCCGCGCCACTGCGGCCAATTTCCGGTCTTCTCAACTGACGCCGCCGGCGTCGTCTGTGGAGCAGGTGCGGGCGAAGGCACGGTCGCGGCACTTGTTGTGGTTATGTTCGCAGGCGTCGCGGTCAGGACGGCAGGCGAAAGAGTGGCTGTATTCGGTGACGATTGCAGCCTAGCGGTCGAGTTATCTGTTAGTTGGTTGGTCGCACGCGTTGAGCATCCCGCAATGCTGATCATCAGCGCGATGCTTAAAATCAATTTGGTTTTCACATCAATCTTCCTCATCGTCTGAGCCATTTGAGAGGTTGTTTGCAAAGCCCCGAAGGGTGACATTCGATAGCCCGGCGAGCGCGCGCCGGGACTGCAAACCTCCCTTGATAAGAAGACCCAGCAGTATGGCGTTCATTCTTCGGTTTCGTTCTCATCGTCTTCCGGCTTGAGATACTCTTGCGCCCCGTGTCTCACCCTGAGCACAAACACTGTTTCGCCTTTAACGGTATAGAGGATGCGGTACTTGCCGTAGATGAGTTGGTGTATTGCTTCCTCGAAAAATGCGCCCTCAGGCGCAAGCGGACATCGGTGTGGGTTCTTTTCCAACGACCGGAAGGCTTTCATCAACCCATCGTACCAGCCGAGCGCCGCCCCTTCTGACTGCTCGTTAATCCAGAAGTAGGCTTCGCCAGCGTCAACTAAGGCTTTGTCGGTCGGCTCGACGCGATAGGTCTTCATCGCCTTTTCGGGGAGCGAATCTTCTTCCGCATCTCCTGATCGAATTGATCGAGCGACATCGTTTTCCCCTGCCTGACAGATTCCAGCCCTTCCCGAATCGCCTCGATGGTCTCGGCTCGGTCGAGCAATTCAAGCATTCGCTGATAGCTCTTCGCGTCCTGCACCACGAGTTTTGCCCGCCCGTTGATCGTGAGTACCACCGGCTCGCCGGTCTTCTGTAGCTGCTCGATGAACTCAGGCGTCTTCCGCTTGAAGTCCGAAAGCGAATGAATGTCGCGGCTTATGTTAAGCATAAATTCCTCCAACCGCACAAAATTTGAATTATATTTGATGCTATACTTCTCGCGGTTCAAGCGCAAGAACAATATCCTTCAAGCGACGCTTCCTCGCGCAACTCCCTATCAGAACAGCAACTTCGCGCCGAATTGAATGTGTCGCGGATCGCGCGCCGAAATGATGCGCCCGAACGTCGGCGAACCCAGGAAATTGTCGGGCATGTTGAAGTTCGGATGGTTAAATAGATTGAAAACTTCCGCCCGCAGTTGCAAATTGAAGCGCTCCGAAAGAATTGTGTTCTTTACAAGCGACGCGTTGATGTTTTGATAACCCGGCCCATCGAAGGTGTTTCGACCGGCGTTGCCGAAAGTGCCCGGCGGCGCGAAAGCGAAGGCCGATGCGTTGAACCATTGCTCCGGAGTGCGTGATGATACACGCGGGTCCGCCACCGCGTTAGGTCGGTCGTTCGCACCAAATCCAAGTGACGAGCGCCCCGTGCCGCTGTTATCAATTTCGGAGAGCAGCGCCACCGTAAAGGGACGCCCCGTCTGAAGCGTGACGATGCCGAAGCTTTGCCAGCCGCTCAAAACTGTGGAAAGCCAGCCGCGATCAGAGAGATACGCGCGCCCCTCGCCAAACGGCAGGTCGTAGGCAAAGCTGACCGACAAGCGATGCCGCACATCGAAGTTAGATCGGGCGCGCTCGGCTCTCAAGTCGTAACTGTTCTGCGGAAAGTTCGGGTCGCCGGCGCTCGTGAAGAAGCTTGACGCATCATCAATCGACTTCGCCCACGTGTATGACCCAAGCAATCCAAGCCCGAAGTCGAGCCGCTGCTCAAACCTCGCCTGCAAACTGTGGTAGCTCGAACTCGCGCGTGACTCTAATATATTGATGTCGTCAAACTGCGGCACTGGGCGCGGAACAAAAGGCAGACCCGGCGGCAGCACGCTTGGCGGCGGCTGGTTGATGTCACGAGCCGATAAAAGCTTCGTTCCCTTCGAGCCGACGTAAGCGACTTCGAGCACACGGTTGCGCCCGAGTTGCTGCTGCACGTTCGCGTTCCAGTGCTGCATATACGGCGTGCGCAAATCGCGTTGAATGGCGAGCGCCGAATCCGGCAGGCGGAAGGGAAAGAAACTCGGAAAGGGATTATCGAGCGTGAGCGGCAAGCCCGGTATCGAGAAGAACAAATTGAAATCGAAATACGGAGCGTTAAAGTAAAGCGCTTCGCCCGGCGCGAGCGGCGACTGATCGTAGTAGACGCCGTAGCCCGCGCGCAGCACGGTCTCGCCTTCGGCCCCGAGCGTCCACGCCATTCCAACGCGCGGAGCAAAATTATTTTTGTCGGCACCATACCCGCTGCGGGGAATGCCGAGCGTGCCCACCGGCACAAGCGTGCGTGTCGCGGGATCGTAGACGTTGGCGCGGTCTGCGGCGTCTACTGCCGGCGAGTTGTATTCGTAGCGTAAGCCCGCCGAAAGAGTAAAGCGCGGCGTCAAACGAATGCTGTCGTTGAGGAAGAAGTTGTAGCTCTCGGTGCGCAGGTGTTGTGGGTTGTCGACGCGCGCGCCGCCGGTGACTAACGGGAAGCCGAGCAATAAATCGGCGAGCGCGTTACCGGAGATTTGTGCGAAAGGCGAGAATTGGAGACGGCCCCTGGATTCAACATCGCGAAAAGCATTCTGCTGCACGGCGCGTATGTCGGCGCCGAACTTCAAGAGGTGGCTACCCCGTGCATAGGTCGCCGTGTCAAGGAATTGAAAAGTATTCGCGACGGAGTTCTGCGGATTGTTGCCCTCGTGGCCAAGCGGCGAAAATCCTGTCACCGTGATAAAGCTCAAACCGAAATCGCGGGAATTGGATGAAATCTCCGGCAGTCCGACTTGTCGGTTGACACTTGTTCCTTGATTTTCCTGCCGAACCCCAAAGGCGACGCGGCCGAAGGCGAAGCGAAGATCGTTGACGAACGCCGGGGAAAAGACATGCGTTTCGCCGATCATAGCATTCTGGCTGCGGCGCGTGATGTCGTCGCCGTAGCCAGGTACGACGGCGAAAGTCGGCCCCGTGAATGGCTCGCGGAGCTGGCGGTCGCCGAAGCTGTAGCGGAAGACAAGCGTGGAGGCATCGCCCAGGGAATGATCGACGCGCACGTCGAAGTGATCGTTGCGGTCGCGCTGCGTCGGTGAGGAGACGAAGTTTTGGAACGGCGTCGAGCGGCTCGGAGTCGGATAGAGTGCGGCAATCGCACGCCCCACCGTGCTCAAGCGCTCAGGCGGTATCACTCCGTCGGGGAAAGGCTGCCGCGTGAAAGGGTCAAGCGGCACGCCGAACAAGCTTTGCGAAAAATCGCCCGCACGCTCGCCGAGTGTCGGCACGTTCGTGACGCGCGTGATGCCGTCGCGCGAGCGGGTGCCTTCGTAATCGGCAAAGAAGAACGTGCGGTTGCGGACGAGGGGGCCGCCGAAGGTGAAGCCGAACTGATTGCGAATGTACTTCGGCGCGGGCTCGTCGGCGGGCGCGAAATAGTTGCGCGCGTCGAGCGCTCCGTTGCGGTGAAATTCATAGAGCGAGCCGCTAAACGCGTTCGTGCCCGACTTAAGCACCACGTTAATCTGCGCGCCGGCGCTACGGCCGAATGCGGCGTCGTAGGTGCTGGTGAGCGTCTCAAACTCGCGGATGGCGTCGACAGGAGGCCTCACGCCGAACGTGTTGAGCTTCGGGTCAACGTTGTAAACACCGTCGAGCAAAAAGTTATTACTGTCTTCGCGCGCCCCATTAACGCTGAACGCGAAATCGCCGCGCACCGACCCGGCAGACCCTTGCGCGGCGGGCACCGCGCCCGGCACCAGTAAACTAAGCTCAAAGAAATTCCGCCCGTCGAGCGGCAGTCCTTCGACTTGACGGTTCTCAATCACCGTGCCGAGCGAAGCCGAATCCTTTTTGAGCAACCCGGCGCCGCGCGCGTCGTCCACGATGACCACCTCTTCGGATAATTCTCCGACTGCCAGCGCAACGTCAATGCGTTGCTCCTGATTGACGAGCAGCTCAACGCTTTGGGTGTGTCTTTTATACCCCGCGGATTCGACTTGCAAACGGTACGAGCCCGGTGGCAGTTGTGCGATCACGTAGCGTCCATCGGAATCGCTTTGAACCGCTCGGATGGCATTTGTTCCTTGTCTGGTTAAGTTGATCGTGACGCCTGACACAGGCTTCTCGGTCGCGTCAGAGATGGTGCCACGAATCGAGGCGCGGTGCGTTTGCGCCGTGCTTGAAGAAACCAAGAATAGCGAAAGTAGCAGTGCAATGGAGAACGATAGCTTCACAGTAAATTTCCCTCGAACGAATTTCGGTAATCGAAAAGAGAATAGGTCTTCAACCTCAATTTGTCCTGCGCTGTGAATTATGACTGAAATCGCCGGCGATGTTATAAAGATACTGTAAAAAGAAACGCGGACACAGGCAATCATTGTAAAGGCGTGATAAATTTTTATCCGGGTCCGGCATAGTTTGTTGGAATTCTAAGGCGACGACGCGAAAAGCTTAAACTTCGGGAGCTAATCACAACAGGCATGCATCTTCAGATGTTTCGTAATCAATGCATCAACAAAACGGTATTATTCGCTTGTTTAATGCTCCCTCTCGTCGCGCCCGTTGTCGCCCAGACGACGAGCACGTTGACGGGTGATGTGAGAGACAACAACAGCGCAGTTATTGTCGGCGCCCAAGTTCAGGCCCAGCACCTTGAGACCGGGCTCGCGCGCACGGCCACGAGCGACGGGGAAGGACGATACGTCTTCCCGGCCCTGGCCGTCGGCGCCTATGAGATTCGCGCCACCAAAGAAGGCTTTAAGGATCAGACCCGCCAAAGCATCAGCCTGACGGTGAATGAGACGGCCACCCTCGATATCGTGATGCAGGTGGGCGGGATCAGTGAAGAGATCACCGTTACCGATGATACATCGTTGGTCAACACGCAAACGCCCGAATTGAGCTATCTCGTGGGCGAGCGGGCCATTAGAGAGCTTCCCTTAAACGGTCGTAACTACACCGACCTCGCGCTCTTGCAGCCCGGCGTCGTCGCCTACCCGCACCGCGACACAGGCTCTGTGGTCGCGCATGGCACAGGGATAAGCATCAACGGCCAAGACCCGCGCTCTAACGTCTACCTCTTGGACGGCACGCCGCAGAACGACTTCACCAACGGCCCCGCCGGAAGCGCCGCCGGCACCGCGTTGGGAGTTGAGACGATTCGGGAATTCCGCGTCGAGACCAACGCCTACAGCGCCGAGTTCGGGCGCAACTCCGGCGGACAGATCAACGCCATCAGCAAGTCGGGGACAAACCAGTTTCACGGCTCAGTCTACGAATTTCACCGTAACGATAACTTCGATGCGCGTAACTTCTTCGACCCCGCCGAGAAACCCGAATTCAAGCGTAACCAATTCGGCGCGAGCTTTGGCGGCCCCATCGAGCGCGACCGTCTCTTCTTCTTCGCGGGTTACGAGGCGCTCAGGGAAAACCTCGGACGCTCGATCACAACATTCGTCCCTGACCTCAACGCGCGGCAGGGGATTCTGACACGCTGCGCCGTCACGCCCGCCACCGGTGGGACGTGCCCCGAAGCGAGCATCTTTCGCGAGACCGTCACCGTGAATCCGGCGGTCAGGCCGTACCTCGACGAATTCCCACTGCCGAACACGGGGCAGTCGCGCGTCGTCGGCAACCTCGCCACGCACGTCTTCAACTTCAACCAGCGCGTTGACCAGAACTTCTTTCAGGGCCGCGTTGATTACAACCGCAGCGACCGCGATCAGTTCTTCGCGCGCTACACTTTCGACGACGCCGAGCAGGAACTCCCGACCGACTATCCACAGTTCCCGCGCTCGTTCCTGTCGCGCAACCAATTCCTGACCGCCGAGTACCGGCAGACGTTCTCGCCTTCAACGCTCAACACTTTCCGCTTCGGCTTCGGTCGCACGCGCATCGGCCAGAACGTCGCGGCGAACACGACGCAGGAATTGCAGCCCTTCGTTCCCGGTCGGGAACTAATCGGCAATATAGACATCGGCGGCTTCCCGCGCTTCGGCCCGCAGACTTCCGGCAACCTTCGTCTCACGCAGAATGTCTTCAGCTTCGAGTACGGACTCGTGCATAGCCGTGGTCGTCATCTCATCAAGTCTGGCGCGCTCGCCGAACGCTATCAGGACAATATGGTCAACCCGACCTTCGGGAATGGAGTCTTTGTCTTCCCCGGCATCCGCCAGTTCGTTACGGCCACGCCGCAGCGATTCATCGGCCTCACGCCCGAAGGCGCGCTCGACCGCTACTGGCGCTTCACGCTCCTCGGCTTCTACGTGCAGGACACGATGCGCGTCAACTCGCGCCTGAGTCTGAACGCGGGGCTGCGCTACGAGTTCACGACGATGCCAATAGACATCTACGGGCGTGACTCGGCGCTTCCGAACCTGACTGACCGCGTGCCGACTACGGGTCAGCTTTATCAGAATCCGACGCACAAGAATTTCTCGCCGCGCGTCGGTTTCGCGTGGGACGTGGCGGGCGACGGCAAGACCTCGGTGCGCGGCGGCTATGGGATTTACTTCAACACCAACAACCAGCAGAATCTCATCGTCACCGTGACGAACCCGCCCGCGACGCCGCGACCCGTTGTCGCCAACCCAACCTTTCCCGTCCCGAACTTTCGCGGCTCGATCTCGATTCGACCCGTGCAGTACAATCTCGACAATCCTTATCTGCAAGTCTGGAATTTGAACGTCCAGCGAGAGCTTCCGTTCGACACGGTGATGACCGTTGGCTACGCCGGGTCGCGCGGCGTCCACCTTCTGCGGAGCAGCGACGTAAATACCACCGTCCCCGTCATCCGCGCCGACGGCACACCCTTCTTCCCCGCCGGACAGCCGCGACCCAACACCGCTTTTACGACCATCGAACTTAAAAGCAGCGACGGCAACTCGTGGTACAACGCGCTCG
This sequence comes from Pyrinomonadaceae bacterium, assembly GCA_013816505.1. Lineage (GTDB taxonomy): Bacteria > Acidobacteriota > Blastocatellia > Pyrinomonadales > Pyrinomonadaceae > JACDEG01. The sequence continues at coordinate 9,688 of JACDEG010000029.1, forward strand.
TCTTCGAGGTGCGCAAGCGCTTCACGCGCGGCTTGAGCGCGCAGTCGTCCTACACCTTCTCACGCAACATTGACACGACGCAGGCTTCAACCTTCTTCTCCGACGCGACGAACGGGACGACCTCGGCGATGCCGGAATTTACCGGCCTCGCCTACAACAAGGGACTCTCCGACTTCCACGCCAAGCATAACTGGGTTGTCAACTTCACTTGGGTCGTGCCCTTCGCGGAAGGCATGAATGGGGTGGCGGGAAAACTGCTCGACGGCTGGCAACTTTCCGGCATCGGTCAGGCGCGGAGCGGAAACCCTTTGACCGTCTTCGTGCAGAACAACCGCTCGCGCTCGCAGTGGGGGCCGTCCATCGGCCCCGGCATCGGTCTCGACCGTCCCAGCCTCGCACCGGGCTTCACGCACGAAACGGCGGTGACGGGCGACCCTGATAATTATTTCGACCGGGCGGCCTTTGTGTTGCAGCCCGCCGGAACGCTCGGCAGCGTGGGGCGCGGCACATTCATCGGCCCGAACATGCGCACCTTCGATTTGTCGGCCGTTAAGAACACGCGCTGGTCACGCCTCGGTGAGAACACCACCGTTCAGTTGCGCGTCGAGGCCTTCAATCTTTTCAACCGCGCGAACTTCGCGCCGCCCGCTCTGGTCGCCTTCGTCGGGGCCGCTGACAACGAAACGCCGCTTTCAACGTTCGGGCGCATTCGCTCGACGGTCACTTCATCGAGGCAGATTCAATTGGGATTGCGAATCACTTTCTAACAAGTCTGGAGTCTGAAGTCTAGAGTCAAAAGCGAAAAGCATTTGTCTCTGACTCCAGACTCCAGACTCCAGACTCAGGACTCGAAAAAATGCTCTGGATCATTTTCGCTTTGGGTGCGGCGCTTTCGTGGGGACTTTATGGACCGGCGCTTCACCGTGGACAGGTGCAACTCGGCAATCCGTTGCGCGCGCTTTTGTGCGTCGGCGTGGCGTACTTTTTGATCGGCGTGCTGGTTCCCGTCCTTGGCCTTTGGCAGCAGGGAGAGTTGCAAGGCTTCACCATGAAAGGCGCGACGGGAGCGACGCTGGCCGGCGCCCTCGGCGCAATCGGCGCGGTGTGCATCATCTTCGCGTTCAAGTCAGGCGGATTGCCGACCTATGTAATGCCGCTTGTTTTTGGGGGGGCCCCGCTCGTCAACGTGCTTTTTTCAATGTGGCTCCACCCGCCGAAGGTAGCTCCCAACCCGTTGCTTTATGCCGGCTTTGTGCTGGCCGCGCTGGGCGCCGGAATGGTTTTGTACTTCAAGCCCCAGTCGTGAGTATCAAAAGACCTTATCTATAAAACCGCACAAACCAGGCGGTTCCGCCCGTCTTTTCATTCCGCGCGCAATTCCGGAATGAGCGGTGATCGGAGAGCAGCAGCGGTTGCCAGCAGTGACGCCACCAATCCGGAGGCGATGACCGCCGCGAGCAACGCGCCGAGCGAAAGAAGCGGCGCTCGCCCGCCGCGCTCAAGCAAAACGGGCGCAATTGCCAGCAGTGCACAGACAGTGCCGGTAACAAGTCCGCAGAAAAGCAGCAGCGCGTTTTCCGCAATCACCATCAGGGCGAAATGGAATTTGTGATAACCAACGGCTCTTAACAGCGCTAATTCTCGGCGCCTCTCAAGCACGTTGCGCAACAGCACCACGGCGAGACCGATGGTGCCCAGAACCAACCCCAAACCGCCCAGCATCTGAAAGGTCGAAAGGTAAGTATTTTCAACCCGGTGGAAGCTCGCCAATCTCTCGGCGGTGGGCGTGACATCGAACCCGAAATCCGCCAGGCGCTCTTCCAACACGCCCGCGACCCCACGCTCCCGCTCCGCAGTCGGAACATCGAGGAGAAAGAAGCGGTAGCCCGCCTGCTCCGGGAAGAGTTGCCGGAAATTGTTTTCCGACATGAGTAACTCTCCCTGGAACACGCTGTCGGCCAGCGTGCCCACGAGGCGTAAGCGTAGCGCGTTCTCTCCTCGCTCTCGTTCGAGCAGAAAGTCTTCGCCTACTTTCAAGTGCAGCACATAAGCCGCGGAGTTGGCGTCGGCAATCACTGGTATCGCGCCGTCGGCTAATTCTCTTCGCAGAATCATCCACGGATGCTCTTTTTCATCAGCGGTCTTTGCCAGGGAATCTTGAAAAGTGAAGCGGCCGCTCCGTAGAAAGTCGTCCGTCGGCGCGATCATTCTCGGGTTGCGCGGTCGGTACAGATTAAGGCAACTCGTATCGTCCCCGGGCTTGACGCGAAATCGTGCGAATGAAACACCGTCCAAAGTGTCAGAGCCTTGCCCCATATTGACCAGGCTCAAAGCGTCTTTACCCTCGGGCGTGCTCGGATCGTAAACAACGGGAAGCTGTGATTCGGCCAGCAGTGAATACCCTCCGCTACCTGATTCTCGGGCGCGCAAGGACTCTTGGTCGCCCCGCCTGAAGGCGTCGACCGCGACGATCATAAACGAAGCGGTCGCAATCAGTGTGACGCATAAAACACTTCTGCCGGGTCGATGCGTCGCGTTACGAATTCCGAGATGGAAAACAGAGGGCCAACCGCCAGAGCCAATTGAACTCCTCCCGCGTCGGCGCCGCAGCCACCAGGATTGCGCGCAGAGCAGCGCGATCAATAGCAACGCCCCGCCGCCAAAAAAACCAGCCACCTGCCCGACGCGATTCAAAAAGGCCGCCAGCAACAGCATTAACCCGAGCAAGCCGAAAATAATTGAAGCGCGTCCCGCCGTGAGGAAAGTTATGATTCGCGCGAGAAGTTTGATTTGCCGGCTTCGCGGCGATTGAATGATTGAAGACTGATCGCCGTTTGTGCTTCCCGACAACAGGCTGCGCGCCGAGCGACGACTAACACTTCTTAATGTCCACACGATGCAGACCAGCGCGGCCAGAATTCCTCCTACCGCGCCGAAAAGAAAGGATGATGGCGCGGCGTGTAAACTAAGCGTTGTCGTCCCGACGGCTCCGGCCCACCAGGTGCTGAGGCCGAGCATCATCAGTTTGCCGTAGGCATACGCTCCCAACATGCCCAACAAACTTCCCGCAACGGTCAACACGGCCGCTTCGCCGAGAAACATCAGTCGCAGGCGAGCGGCGGAAAACCCCAAGGATTGCAGCACGCCGATCTCAGGCAGTCGCTGCTCAATTCCGAGCCGAAAAAAGAGCGCGGTCAAAAGCAGCGCCGAGACCACCAGAAAAAAACTGAAATATAAAAAGTACTCGCCGAAATCCGTCGCGCCCCGCGATGCTTCAAGACCCTCGGCGCGAACCGGAAGAATCATCATCCCGCTGCGTTCAGGGTCAAGCGAACTTCGCAGCGCCGAACGATACGCCTCAAGCGCGTCCGTCCGCGGCGAGACTTCCGAACCGGTGACGCGCAAAGAGGTGAGTTTGCCGAAGCGGGAGCGCCAAAGCTCCTGTCCTTTGACGAGCGGGATGAACGCCTTCGGAGTGGTTCGATATTTATCCCAGTACTCTTCGTCGCGCGCTCTGATGCGCGAAAGATCAACGGGGAATGGCGGATCCCAGTCTGAAAGACTCGCGGCTTCAGTGAGGCCGGGGTACTCAGGCACCAAATCACGATCTGCGGCCACGCCTTTTATGTCCACCGTGCCCGCCAATTGAAACTGTTCAGTGCGCGTAAGCAGTCGTCCGTCTTCCGCCCACAGGTAATAGTCAAGCGCCACCGTATCGCCGATTTTCGCCCCTAACTCACCAACTGCCCAACGATTCAGGATGATGTGAGAAAGCGGTGGCGACGACTCGGCATTGGGAGATGGTTGATTCGCCGCCACAACGGTGCGCTTCCCGTTGGGTGCAGCATCGTCAATTAAGTTCCTGTCCTCATCAATGGAGCTTGCCGCCTGCAAATCCTTAAAGCTTTCATCATCCAGCGAGGTGACTAATGAGTAAGGAATCTCACGCCCGCCTGATCGAATGCTGTTCGCGAGGTACGAAAGAATCGGCACGCGACGCATGTTTAATCTTTCAGCCGCCGCACCCGCCGCCTCGGCTACCGCATCACCTACGAGCGCACTTTCGCTTTCGACAGCGATGCCCTTTTGACCCGTCAGGGCGCGCAGTTTCAGCCCCATGTCTTCGAGCCTGAAATGCTTTTTCAAAAGCTCCTGAAGTCTCTGGGTCGTCGGCGAACCTTTTGCCGCGCGCGATCTGTCAATTGAAATCAGGATGGTGTTTGATTGGCCGTCCTGCTCCAGCACCTTTTGCAACAATTTAAGCGGAACGAAGGCGGCACGCACGGCCGTCTGTTGAGGTCGCACCGAGAACTCGCCGAACGCCGATGCGGGCAGAGACCCGCGTGCCGTTAAGCGCAGCGTGCGCCCTACGTCATCCTTCCTTCCGTGAAGCGACTCGACTGGAATCGCCGAGGGCTTCTCCGCCCTCAGCAGCACGACGTCTCCCGCCTCGGCCTTTAACTCGTCGGCCAGGCTCGGGCTGAGAAGTGTTTCGCTCGCGCGAGGCGCCTGCGCGGCGGCGGCTTCTTTTTCGCCGCCATGAAACATCCAGAAACGCTCGTCCACGCCGTAGACCTGCACGCTTGAACCACGGCGCCCGCTCGCCTCATGAGTTACCGTGCCTTCGAGAGTAATTAAGGGGCAGGTTACAGCGAACCCGCTCGCTGCGAAACTCGGATCCGATTGAATTTCCTCGGCGAGTTGTTCGCGGAAGAAGTTTTCGGCCGCGACGATAAGTTCCGTGTTCCCCACTCTGCGTAAAAACAGATCGCGCAGACTGACGCGGACTGAATCGCCGACGAGCAAAGCGCCGGCGAGCACAGACACGGCCGTCCCGACGCCGATGATGACGGCGAGGTTCGTGCGCCAGTAGTAAATCAGGCTGCGTTTGAGAAGGGCGGCGCTTCGCATCAATGTCACTCGAGTCTTCGCCCGACCAAGTTGAAGCGCACGGGGAATCGCGCGGCCAGCTCCGCGCTGTGAGTGACCACGATGAGTATCGTTTCCTGCTTACGATGCAGTTCGAGCAGCAGGGATGCCACAACTTCCGCTGAATCGCGGTCTAGATTTCCGGTCGGCTCGTCACACAGAAGTAGCAGCGGCTTCATGACCATCGCGCGCGCCAGCGCGACGCGTTGTTTTTCGCCGCCCGAGAGTTCGGCCGGTCGGTGATGAAGCCGCTCGGCCAATCCGACTTGTTCGAGCAGTGAACGCGCGCGCGCCGCCGCGTCGCCGTTACGCTTCGCGACGAGCGTCGGCGTTAACACATTTTCGATCACTGAGCACTGAGGTAGCAGACAGTGGCCCTGAAAAACGAATCCGACATCTTTGTTGCGGAAGGCCGCCAGTTCACGCTCTCGCAACTGAAACGGATTTCTGCCGTCGAGCGTCACGGTGCCGGCGGTCGGAAAATCAAGCGCTCCGAGAATATGAAGCAGCGTGCTTTTTCCGCTTCCTGACGGACCCATCACGGCGGCGGCCTGTCCGCGGGAAAGCGCGAGTGAAATGTCGGAGAGGATGCGCAGAGGTCCCTGCGGAGTGAGGTAATCCTTACTTAGATGATTAACTTCCAGCACCCTCAGTACCTCCGAATAAGCGACGCACAATAGACCTCTTGCAAAAGTAAAAAATTCCGTTTGTTTAGCGGCGGGCTACGCCCGCCGTTGCCCGTGACATTTAACCATGCGTCGGCGGGCGTAGCCCGCCGCTAAACATGGCAATTGATTGTTGCAAAAGGTCTCATGATCAAACCGACGTTCAAGCGCATCATCATTTGTGTGCTCAAATCATTTGCGCGACGCTTGTCGTTACCGCCTCCTGACCACTCAAAAGAGCGCCGTAAACTTCGAGTGCGCGATCAGTTGACTGCGCGATTGTGTAGTGTTCGCGCACGGCGTGGAAGCCGTTATCGCCCAGTTCGTCGACGAGCGCGGGTTCGCGAGACAGGCGGAGCAGCGCGTCGGCGAGACTGACGGGATCGTCGGGTTCGACCAGCAAACCGCCTTCAGTTTTCGTCACCACCTCCGTGAAAGTTCCGCGGCGAGGTTGCACGACGGGGACGCCGCAGGCCATCGCCTCAAGCAGAAAGATGCCCTTCGGCTCATCGTAAGTCGCCGGCACTGAAAGCACGTCGAGTCCCTGCAGAAACTCGATCTTTTGTTGCCGGTCGAGCACGCCGTGATACTTGAACTCGCCGCCAAGCCCCCAGCGCGTGATTTGTTGTTCGATGCCGCGCAGGTATCCGTGATGCTCAGCGCCCAGATAACCGGCCGCTTCCAGGCGGGCATCCGGGCAGTCGCCGTGCTCGCGCAGGCGCTTGTAAGCTTCGGCCAAAACATGAAGCCCCTTCTCTGGCGCAATGCGCGCGAAATAACCGACGGTGAAAGGTCGCGCCGCTTGACGGTGGCGCATCCCGTAGCCTTTGAGATTCATGCCCAGCGGAACGATGTTGATCTTATTTTCGGGGATGTGTAAGTACCGCGACATAAACGCGGCGTAGTAGTCGCTGACCGCGATAAAGGCGTCTACGTGTTTGACGTTGGAACGAATCAGGTCTAACGATTCGCGGCGGTATGGCTCGGGCAGTCCTTCGAGAAACAGATCCTCTCCCTGAAGGGTGCAAACGATTGGCCGCCCGAGCGCTTCCCTGAGCGGCTTGGCGAGGCCGATCAACAGCGCGTACGGTAAACTGATGACGTCAAAGCGCGGCTCGCTCTTCAACCAGTCGAGCAGCTTCACCAATTCCTTACGCTGTTTCCCTTCCTCACCCTTGAGCATCGAGACCGTCATCTCCCCGAGCAGCTTTGGACTCGTCGCGATGGAGCGCCGCGCCGCCAACTTCAGCACCGAAGTCGAATCCCACAGGCGGTCGAGGATGCCTGGCGTCTTACGAAAAAGCGCGGAGTGCTGCTGCAGGTAAACGCTGATGCCACCGAAGAAGACGCGCTCGCCGCTGACATTACGCTCGTCGGTGAGGGTGGGCGTATAGAAAGGCAGGAGCGCAACGTCGTGCCCACGCGCGATCATTTCTGTGGCCAGGGCGTTGTCGCGAAAGCAACTGCCGCAATACATCTGCGCGGCCCCGGCGGTGATATAGAGAATCCTCATTTCAAGCGGCGCCGGTGTGCTGAAAAGCTCTCCGCCCGTAAAGATGTTCGAACAGATTTCCTTCGTGCGGCTGATCCCAACTGACTTTACACGTCGGCACGCTGCCCAAGTTTAAGCGGTCGACGTGTGGCGATGCGACCAGACGGCGAATCAATTGTTGATCGGAAGTGATGGCCGTCACCACCAGACTCGGCCCCATCACGTCGAGCATCGCTTCCTGGTTCACCTCGACGACGCTCGCGAACGGAAATAAGAATTCCCTGTTGGCCAACGGGTGTTCGGGCGTCTCACACAGGACGACGGTTGGCAGCAGGTAAGAGCTACCTTGCCAGGTAACCAGGCGATCCCCCGCGCGGTGCGCAGCCGTGACATCGCGCGCACCGGACTGCTCAAGGGCCTGATCGATTGACGCGTTGATACTGACTGCCGCCTTCGGGTTCGCGAAGGGCGCGAGCAGTGCTTGATCATCATCGGCTGCGCGCGGCACAATGCGCGACAATCTATCCGCCAAAGCCTCCGCAATTTCGGCACCGCGCGCGGGCACCCACACGCTCGACGCATTGATGCACGAGCGGCCCCCGTTCTCCGCAATCGAGGCGACCAAAACATCGAGATGTTTTTCCCATTCATCTACACGGTCCAGCCCGATGATGATTTTGCTGTAACCGGGTCCGTGAACTTCCACTCCCGGGTAATCTTTCCAAATGGCGGTTGAAGCTGTGTCACCGAAAATCATGCCGCGCCCGCAATGCCTTAAAATCTCGCCGGAGCCCGTGTGATCGGTCGGGTAAAAGCCGAAGGCTTCGCGCGGCGCTCCGGCGCGGATGAGGGCTTGAATGATGCGATACGGGGTCCAGGGTTCAGCGCTTCCGGGTTTTAGATTTAGGGCGGTCTTCAGGGCGAAAGCGGGAATCCAGAGTGAATGCACGCCGGGCGAATTGCTCGGAAGCACTACTCCGAGCGACTCCGCACGCGGGTAAAAACTGAGGGCGTGACCGTTCGCTTCGCCGAAGCCGGCGTCGAGGATTTTCAGATCCAGACTTCTCGTCAGACCATCCAACACATTACCCATCTCCGCCAGTACGCCGCGAATCTTTTCCATGTTCTTGCGCACTAAGACATGCGGCAATCCGGTCGTCGCCGACAGTTGCCGGACATAATCGTCGGGCGTCTGCGCTTCTTCGCCGACAGGCAGCGCGTCGCTCATGAAGTGCTCCGCGGCATGCGCGCACATCTGCAATAAATCGGCGACGGAGAATGCCGCGAGCGCCCTCCGCCCTGCTTCTTGGTCAAGCAGGTCGCGCCGAATGAGTCCGGCGTTGGCCTGACTCACTTCGACGACAGTTTCGCCCGTAGAGTAGTGGGGCAGGCGCGCCACTTCGAGGCTCCGATACGGCTGGCCTTGGCGCAGTAAAGGAATATGCAGCATGAGATATTAAATTCCTGGTTGGCGATACGAATAAATGAATTTTAAATTCCGAGAGGGCAAACGCTGCTTCTCCCATAAGCGCGCCTCAAAACGTCAAACGCTTAGTAAACACCTTCGACCACGTTCGCTTGCAAGCGCGAAAAGGGGCGGACGTTGCGCACGCCGTCCCACGGGAAATGCTCGCACGGAGGCTCGCGCTCCGCTTCGTCTCGCTCGAGAAAGCGCGGCATAAAAAACTCGCGCGTCAGCGTAGTCAATCGCACCCGCCCGGTTTCGCCGTATCCGACGACGCGCTCTGGATCGTCCGGATCAACGACCTCGATTAACGCCCGCGGACCCGGAGGGTAATAAATGATCGCGTAATCGTCGCCCGGCCGACGCGGTTTGTGTACGGCCAAACCCATTAACGTGTTGCCGTAGGTGGGAGCGAAATACGCGCCTTCCAGCAGTTCTTCGACGGCGAAGCGGTGGAATTGCGGAGTCATCTCCGTTCCTCCACAGAAGACGCCGGTGACGCCTGCTTTCTTGAGCGAGATTTTCTCGCACAGCGCCTCAAGTAATTTCGGCGTCGTGAAAAGGCAACGCACGTTTTCATGCGCGCGCAAAATCGTCAGGGCCTGCTCGATGACGTGCTGTTTATAGACTTCGGCCATTTTAGGCTGACCCATTTTGATCAGCTTGATGACCCAGCGAGGGTCCAGATCGACCATAAAGCAGATGCCGCTCCTGAACTGCGCCAGATGTTCGATGGCAAGTCTTAGGCGACGCGGACCCGTCGGGCCTAAGCTCAGCCAATCCGAACCGGGTGGAAAGAACTCACTTGGAAGCGTTCGGCTAAACAGTTCGTAATCGACGCGAAAATCCTCGACGCTGATTCGCGATTTCGGAACGCCGGTGCTGCCGCCCGTCTCGAAAACATAGACGGGTCGGTCCGCGAAGCCACGCGGCACCCACCGTCGCACTGGTCCGCCGCGCAACCATTCGTCTTGAAAAAAGCCGAAACGTCCGAGGTCGCCATAGCCCTGAATTTCGCGACGCGGATCCCACCCCAGACGCTCCGCGTAATCGAGCCAGAAAGGGCACCCAGTCGCCGGGTTGAAGTGCCACTGAATAATCTCACGCACCCATGCGTCTAAGTTCTCGATTGAACTTTCGGCTCGCTTTTCTTGTGTCTCTTCTTCATTAATCATATTTCATCTGAGATAACAGCTGAAGGCCAAATTGATTCGCTTGACTGCGCGCGGCGAATTGCAATTGTTAAATAGTTTCCCGCAACACTGCCTGGCTCACGACCTCTTTTGCCTGATGTCGAAAGCATAGATGGTACCTTGGTCGCGCAGGTAGAGGCGGCCGCCGGCGATGACCGGATGCGCCCAGGTCGAGAGAGAATCTTGGGGAATGCTGAATCGCCCCTTTTCGCGATAACCCTCAGGCGTCGCTTCCACCAGCCCGACGACGCCGTTTTCACTCAAACAGTAGAGATGCCCATCCGCATAAGCGAGCGAGCCTTTGCCAACGCTGCGGTCGCGCCAAGCGACTTGACCGGTGTCAAAACGCATCGCCGTGAGAATTCCGCTTGAGAAACCGTATAGATGATCACCGATTAAGATAGAACTGCTGTGGTGGTTCCGCATCTCCTTGGTGAAGTAGATTTCCTGCGCCGTCACTTCTCTGCCGCGCGCTTTGATTTCGACGAGCCCGCCGCCCGTTCCGTAATCCGAAGAAACGAAGACGCGGTTGGCGCGCGCGACGGGCGTCGCGATATTAGCCACTCTGTTCGAGGCGCGCGCATACTCCCACAACAGCCGCCCATCTTGAAGATCAAGCCCCAGAGCGCGAGTCGCGGTGAAAAATACGATCTGAGTGGTGCCGTCCACTGTGATCGGAATGGCGGATGAATAACCGGCGCGGTCACTCTGGCTTTTCCATAACAGGGCGCCGTCCTTTTTATTAAGGGCCACAATCGACGCGCCCGGGCCACCCGCGTTAACCAAAACTTTATCGCCGACGACGAGGGGCGACTCGCTAATGCCCCAATTGATGTTTGATCCCCCGAACTTCTGTAGCACGTTGATGTTCCAGACGCTGCCTCCCGTCCGCGTCTCTAAGCACGAGAGATCGCCGTTACCACCAAGTGCATAGAGTTTCTCGCCATCAACCGTGGGCGTTCCGCGCGGGCCGTCACCGCGGTCGTTGCGAAACCCACTGCCGAGCGGAGTCGCCCACGCCTCTTTACCAGTCGACTGTTCGAAGGCCATGACGTACTCCTTGTCTCCGCGCAGCCCCATCGTGAACAGGCGATTATTTGCGACGGAAAGCGAAGAGAAACCGCGACCCGCACCCGCGACCTTCCAAGCGAGCGGCGGACCTTCCGTGGGCCACTGCTTAAGAAGCCCCGTCTCTTTTGAAATGCCGTCGCGATTGGGGCCGCGCCACTGCGGCCAATCGCTTGTTAACTGTCCCGCCGCTTCAGCAAGTAAGCAGAGGATCATAACCGCACCGCTCATTATTCGTTTCACGCTGGATTTATTCATAGCTGCTAAGTTCCTTCCAGAGCACTTCGTGCGAACGAGAATGTTCGTTGACATGTGCTTTGTGGCCCAAAAGCCTCAAATATCATTTTTGCATTGTATGTACGCATGATAGCTTCTTGGTCCACGTGATTCAGCAAAGCGTCTTACGCCTGCAAGCGTTTTCCAATGCAATAAAGATATTTGCCGGTGCGAATGAAGATTTGGCCATCCGAGATGGCCGGTGAACTAAGACAGTAATCATCAAGATTGTTTTCAGCCAATACCTCAAACTTGGGGCCGGCTTTGATGACAGTAGTCAAGCCGTCCTCATTTGTGATGTATATTTTGCCGTCGGCCAGGACGGGGGAAGCACTGTAGGTGCCGGACGCGATGCGTTGTTGGCCGTAGAGTTCTTTTCCGGTCTTGGCATCCAGGCACCACACGATGCCGCGATCATTGACGATGTAGAAATACTTGCCGTCGGTGACGGGCGTCGGCACATCCGGCCCGTTTGGCGTAGACCAGAGCAAGTGGGACTTTGCCACATCGCCGCGGCCTCCTGAGCGCAATGCCAACAAAGGACGCACGCGCGAAGGGGCATAGATGACGCCGTCGGCAATCACCGGCGAAGCAACGATGCGGTAGAAAGGATCATTGTCCGGGTTGAGTGTGTCGGCGCGCCAAAGTTCCTTGCCTGTCGCGGGGTCGTGGCCGGTTACACGGTCGCCGCCCGTGATCACGATCTCGGTTGTTTTGCCGTAGCTCAGGAGCGCCGGCGTTGTGTATGAGTCCGGCGACTCGCGAATCGCGCTGGTTGGGCGCTCAACGCGCCAAGCGGTCTTGCCCGTCGCCTTGTCAATGCGTAGCACGTAAGAAGGATCGTCCGTGTTCATTCCGTGGAGAACTTGAATGTAAAGCGAATCTCCGTAAAGCAAAGGCGATGAGGCATAGCCCCAGTTGAGACCAAACTGGCCGTAATCTTTTTGTATCTCACGCGACCAGAGTTCACGCCCGCCGAAGTCGAAGCCCTTCAAATTCCCCGTGCCGGTCATGACATAAACGCCTTTGCCATCAGTCACCGGCGAGGGCGAAGACATATTTTGCTTGCGCATCTTGACGTTGCCGCCGCCGAGCCGCTTTTTCCATAGCGTTGCGCCCTGCTTGCGTTCCACGCACCACAGAAAGAGGTCATCACCATCGGCGACGTGCAGAAAAACGCGGTCGCCCCAGATGATCGGCGTCGAACCGCTCCAGCTCGGTAACGCGATTCGCCAGGCGATGTTTTCCGTCGAGCTCCAGCGCGCCGGAGGATTCTTTTCGCGACTAACGCCGTTCATCTCAGGCCCGCGCCATTGCGGCCAGTTATCCGCATAAACCAATGTCAACGGATAAGCGATTAAAACAACACCGAGCAAAATTGATTTTCGCATTTCTCCCTCCTCGTACGATTCGGATGCACTGCCGAACAAAAGTCGAGCACGACGCTAGGCAACATTAATTCAGCTGAGCGCGCTCCTCCGCCGAGAGCTTCATTAGCTTCGAGAATAAGCACGGAAATACTGGCTTGTGCCAATACAATATCAGCCGCAAGACCGTTAGGTCCTGAGCCGATACCGCAGCGCACATCGTTGAAGTAAACCTTTACAAGCCCATAATACTCCATAATGGCACTTCCCCCCCCAAAGTCCCCACAGTCAAAAGTGCGAAAAAGCTGCTCCGCAGTCGCAAATAACACAAATGTGCTATCTGCGCTCAAATCTGACTGGCACAAATGTGCTATCAAAAATGGGCGTATCCACCGATGTAGCGCGACCTGCGCATTCGACCCGCGGGTGCAGTACGATCCGTACAACGACCGTTGGATAGTGGCGGCGGTCTCCAACCGTCAATCAGCCAACACTTCAATCTTGGGTAGCGGCTCACATGGAGGTGGCATGGTACAGTTCAATCATGGTTACTATTACTCTTCGATGTCAATATTGCCAAAGCACACGCCTGATCCGCAACGGTCTCGCTCCCGATGGCCGCCAGCGCTACTTGTGCCATCAGTGCGGTCAACGGAGTCGCGAACTGCCGCGCACCAATGCCTACACGGCTGAAGAGCGCGAAACTATCCTGCGCGCCTACGACGAACGCAGCAGTCTGCGTGGACTGTCTCGCACCTTCGGCATCTCGCGCAATACAGTGACGGGCTGGATCAAACAAAAGTAGCTGATTTGCCGGAACTTTCGGAGACGCTGGTGGAGGT
>JACDEG010000384.1 GCA_013816505.1 Pyrinomonadaceae bacterium
TGGCGGGACGATCAAGGCGGGGAATTTTAAAGATCAAGACTTGACGGTGGTCAGTGCCTTCGAAGCGGTCGGGCAGTTCAGCGCCGGGCTGATCGGTGAAAGCGATCTGTTAGAGGTCGAGCGCCGCGCGTGTCCGGGAGCCGGGTCGTGCGGCGGGATGTTCACCGCGAATACGATGTCGTCGGCAATTGAAGCGTTGGGGATGAGTCTTCCGTATTCGTCGACGATGGCGGCGGAAGACGCGGAGAAGGCCGACAGCGCGGAGCGCTCCGCAGAAGTGCTCGCTGCAGCGGTGCGCTGTCAATTGCTACCGTCGCACCTGCTGACGCGCCAAGCATTCGAGAACGCTATCGCGGTGGTGATGGCTGTGGGTGGATCGACGAACGCAGTGTTACATCTGCTCGCGATTGCGCGCGCTGCCGGCGTGCCGCTCATCCTCGATGACTTTGAGATGATGCGCGGGCGCGTGCCAGTGCTCTGCGATTTGAAGCCGTCGGGGAAGTACGTCGCCACCGATTTGCACCGCGCGGGCGGCGTTCCCCAGGTGATGAAGATGTTGCTGGCCCACGGCCTGGTGCACGGCGACGCGCTGACGATCACCGGGCAGACAATCGCCGAAGTGCTCAGGGAAGTTCCGGCGGAGCCGCGCGCCGATCAGGATGTCATCCGACCGTGGAACGCGCCGCTCTACGCGCACGGACACCTCGCCATCTTGCGCGGCAACCTTGCACCCGAAGGCGCGGTAGCGAAGATCACAGGGGTGAAGAAACCTTCGATCACCGGACCGGCGCGCGTCTTCGATTCGGAAGAAGAGAGTTTGAAAGCGATCCTTGCGGGACGGATCAAGCCCGGCGACGTGCTGGTGATTCGCTACGAGGGGCCGAAGGGTGGCCCCGGCATGCGCGAGATGCTGGCCCCGACTTCGGCAATTATTGGCTCGGGACTCGGCGATTCGGTCGCGCTCATTACCGACGGACGTTTCTCCGGCGGCACATACGGGATGGTCGTCGGCCATATTGCGCCGGAAGCAGCGGTCGGCGGCATACTCGCGCTGGTTGAAGAGGGCGACTCGATCACCATCGACGCCGGCGAGCGTCTGCTGCAACTAAACGTCGACGTGGATGAACTCGCTTCGCGGCGCGCGCGTTGGAACCCGCCACAACGTAGATACACTACCGGAGTGCTGGCCAAATATGCACGGCTGGTGTCGAGTAGCAGCATCGGCGCGGTGACGGACGCCGACCTCGACCGGGTTTGATAAGGATTACGAATCAAATAGCTTCCCTGAATTTCACCGCTCGCGGACGCGAAAGGGCGCGGAGAAATCAAAGACAGCATCATCAATCAGGTGAACATCCGGGTATGCTCTGCGTCCTCGGCGTACTCAGTGGTGATAGTGTTTTGTTTTCAGTCCTCAGCTACTCAGACGAAAGTTTTTTCTTATGACACGGCATATTGAAATCTACGACACGACGCTGCGCGACGGGACGCAGGGCGAGAGCGTCAACTTTTCGGCAGATGACAAATGCCGCGTCGCCGAACAACTCGATGCGCTCGGCGTTGACTTCATCGAGGGTGGCTGGCCCGGCTCGAACCCGCGCGACATGGAGTTTTTTGACAAGTGTCGCGCGCTGAAGCTGGAGTCGGCGCGCGTCACGGCGTTCGGCTCGACGCGACGCAAGAACATGTCGTGCGACGACGACGCGAGCATTCAAGCGCTGCTCAAAGCCGAAACGTCGGTCGTCACGATTTTCGGTAAGTCATGGCCGCTCCACGTCAAGATGGCGCTACGCATCAGCCGGGAAGAGAATTTGGCGATCATCGCCGACAGTGTGCGGTATCTGGGCGAGCGCGTGCCGTTTCTGATTTATGACGCGGAGCATTTCTTCGACGGCTACCGCGCTGATCCTGAATACGCGCTGGCGACATTGGGCGCGGCGTTGGAAGGCAAGCCACGGCGCATCGTGTTGTGCGACACGAACGGCGGCGCGCTGCCCGACGAAGTTGCGCGTGTCGTCCGCGAAGTGTCCGTGCACATCGAAGTCCCGCTCGGCATTCACTGTCACAACGATGGTGATGTTGGGGTCGCCAACACGCTCGCGGCGGTCGGTGCCGGGGCGATGCATGTTCAAGGAACGATCAATGGTTACGGCGAGCGCTGTGGCAACGCGAACTTGTGTTCGGTGATTGCAAATTTAGAGTTAAAGCTTGACTGCCAGAGCATCGGAAGCGAGCGTCTGCTGCGGTTGCGGGACACGGCGCGCTACGTCAGCGAATTGGCGAATTTATCGCACGACTCGCGTGCGCCGTTTGTCGGTGACAGTGCATTCGCGCACAAAGGCGGTGTGCATGTTTCGGCGGTCGAGCGCGACCCTCTGACCTATGAGCACGTTCCGCCGGAGTCGGTTGGCAATCGCCGACGCGTGCTCGTCTCGGACTTGTCCGGGCGCGCCAACTTGATCGCGAAGGCGCGGGACATGGGCTTTGAGTTGAACGACGAGCAGGGCGTGCTCGACGAATTAAAGCGACTCGAACACGACGGCTATGAGTTCGAGGCCGCCGAGGCGAGCTTTGATTTGCTGGTGCGCCGACTGAGCGGCACACACCACCCGTATTTCGAGCTGCTCGGCTTTCGCGTGATTGACGAGCACCGTGGGTCTCTGATGCCGATGAGCGAAGCGACGATCAAGGTGCGTGTCGGCGATTGCATCGAGCACACGGCGGCGAGCGGTACAGGGCCGGTCAACGCCCTCGATCACGCCCTGCGGCGCGCACTTGAAAAATTCTACCCGTCACTCGCCGAGGTGCGCTTGATCGATTACAAAGTGCGCGTCATCACCGGCAATTTGTCCGGCACGGCGAGTCTTGTGCGCGTGTTGATTACGTCCGGCGACGGGCGCGCCAACTGGGGGACGGTCGGCGTGTCGGCTAACATCGTCGAGGCAAGCTGGCGAGCGCTGGTCGACGCGGTCGAATATAAACTGGTGCGCGACGGCGCGATTCCGCTCGTCGGTGAAGCTGATAAAAATTTAGATGGAGATAAAGGCCGCGAGGAGGGCGTCGAAAAAAATTATGGCGTGGATCGTGGCGCGCGGCTTGAAAAATTTTACGGGGCTGAGCCATTGGTGAAAGGTGGATGATCGCGATGATCGAGAACGTGCAGGTGATGAAGTTTGGTGGGACGTCGGTCGGCGACGCGACGCGCATCGAGTGCGCGGCGGACATCATCGCCGGCGGCGCGCGCGCGCGACCGACTATCGCAGTCGTGTCGGCGATGAGCGGCGTCACCAACTGCTTGATTACCGCCGCTCATCAATCCGCGTCTGGCGACGAGAATGCCGCAGGCGAACTGAGCGACGCGCTCGGACGGCAGCACCGCGCGGCGATTGAGACGCTGGCGCGCGATGACGACAACCGCGCGGCCTTGCAGTCAGAGATTGACCGCATCATCGGCGAAGTGACGCGATTGTGCCGCGGCACGTCGATGTTACACGAGTTGACGCCGCGCGCTCTCGATGCGATTTCCAGCGCCGGCGAACGGCTGTCGGCGCGGCTGGTCGCCGAGAGTTTACGAGGGAAAGGGATCGAGGCCGTCGCTGTCGAGGCGACCGAGTTGATCGTCACCGACAGCGAACATGGGCAAGCCGAGCCGTTGATGGACAAGACGATTGAGCGGGCGACCGCGCGACTCTCGCCGCTATTGGCGCGGGGCGTCGTGCCGGTCGTGACCGGGTTTATCGGCGCGACTGTTAGCGGTGTGTTGACGACGCTCGGGCGCGGCGGCTCGGACTACTCGGCGACGATTCTCGGCGCGGCGCTGGATGCAGCTGAGATCATCATCTGGACGGATGTCGAAGGAGTGTTGACGGCGGACCCGCGGCTCGTTCCAGAGGCACGGACGCTCCGGGAAATCTCTTATAACGAGGCGGCTGAACTGGCATACTTCGGGGCGAAAGTTCTGCACCCGAAGACGCTGCGGCCGGTGGCCGATGCGGGCGTCCCCGTCTGGATACGCAACAGCTTCGAGCCGGAAAAGCTCGGCACCAAAATAACGACGCACGGCCATCCGACCGAGAGCGGCGTCAAAGCGATTACGGCGATCAGCGACGTGACGATGATTACCGTCGGCGGGCGCGGCATCGTCGGCGTCCCCGGCGTCGCCGCGAAGGCATTTACTGCGACGGCCAGCGCCCGCGCCAACGTGTTGCTGATTTCGCAGTCGTCATCGCAGAACGACATTTGCTTCATCGTTAACTCGGTAGACGCCGCACGTACGGTCGGCGCGCTGCGTGCCGCGTTCGCGCTTGATTTAGTCCATCATCACGTTGAATATATCAGCGTCAATTCGGACATCGCGATTGTCGCGGTGGTCGGTGACAAGATGCGCGGCACACCGGGCATCGTCGGGCGCGTCTTCAGCTCGCTCGGGCGCGAAGAGGTCAACATCATCGCCATCGCGCAAGGCTCGTCGGAGTACAATATTTCATTCGTAGTTGAGAAGGGCGTGATGCGGAGCGCGGTCACAACTGTGCATCATGAGTTCGATCTTGCGCGGCGCGGCAGGGACATTCACGCGGACGAAGAAAGCGGTCTCATAAAAGCATGAACACGACGACTGTGTTGGAAGATGAAATTGCCGCCGCGCCAGCCGTGCAGCGGTGTATCGAGCCGTCGTGCGGCGCTTGCTATGAATTGGCCGCGCGCCTTTACGTCTGCGCGCGTTGCGGTGGACTGCTCGATGTTGTGCGCGACCTCGCAGAGAAAGACCACGCAGGGAGTGTTAAGGGCAGCGACTCGGTTGTGAAAGCGACCGGCGCGGCCTTGCGTAAACTCTGGGAGGAGCGGCTCGCGTCGCCGGATTACCGCGACCGCAGCGGCGTGTGGCGCTACCGCGAACTGCTGCCGTTTGATGACGAGACTTGTGTCGTGTCGTTGATGGAAGGGAACACGCCGATCTATGACGCGCCGCGTTCGGCTGGGTATTGCGGACTCGACCGCTTGAAGCTGAAACATCAGGGCTGCAACCCGACTGGGTCGTTCAAAGATACAGGCATGACGGCGGCGGTCACACAAGCGCTGCGGCTGAAAGTCGAGACGGTGGTGTGCGCCAGCACCGGTAATACTTCGGCAAGCCTCGCGGCATACGCGGCGCGCGCCGATTTAAAGTGCGCGATTCTCGTTCCACACGGGCAGATCAGTCACGCGAAACTGGCGCAGAGCCTCGACTACGGCGCGGCGGTGCTCGAATTGGACGGGAACTTCGACGACGCGATGCGGGTCATCCGCGAACTCGCCGAAGATGAATCTTTCTACCTCGTCAACTCGATCAACCCGTTTCGCATTGAGGGTCAGAAGACGGTCGCCGTTGAAATGCTACAACAGCTTGCGTGGGAAGTGCCGGATCACGTCGTCGTGCCGGGCGGTAACCTCGGCAACAGCGCCGCGCTCGGCAAAGGATTACTTGAGTTATATGCGCTCGGCGTGATTGACCGTCTGCCGAAGCTGACGGTCGTGCAGGCCGCCGGGGCCGCGCCGTTCGCGCAGATGTTTGCCGGTGGCATACCATTTGGATCGCCGGCAAGCGCGAATTACGATTGGTCTCTGGAGGCGTTGCAACTCAGACCAATCGAGCACCCGCAGACGCTGGCTTCGGCGATTAAAATCGGCTCGCCGGTATCGTGGAAGAAGGCGCGGCGCGCGGTAATCGAAACGGGCGGACGGGTGTTGAGCGTCAGCGAGCAGGAAATCGCCGACGCGAAGGCAATTATCGGAAGGGATGGCATCGGATGTGAACCGGCCTCTGCGACAACAATCGCCGGCCTCAAGGTATTGGTCGCCGAAGGGTTCGTCGGGGCGGGCGAGAACGTCGTCGCGGTGTTGACCGGCCATGTCATGAAAGACGCCGACTACGCGATCAACTATCATCGCGGAACACTCGTCAGCCACAGCCTGGCGCCGGACGGGTCGGCGGAGGAGCAGCACCTCGACAGCACGTTCGCCAATCCTCCGGCGCGCATCAAGGCGACGAGAAAAGCGATTGTTGATCAACTCGCGCGGCGCGCAGAAGACTCGAGCGGTCAGGCGGGGCGAGGGAGGCCGGTGCTGACTTGATCGAAGCGGCGA
>JACDEG010000385.1 GCA_013816505.1 Pyrinomonadaceae bacterium
GTCAGACCCACGTCTCGGCACGTGCCGAGAAATGATGTCTGGCGTTAGCTGCGTGTGGGAAGGCGATGGTCGGACGTTTTGACGACCTTTTCTTCGCTGAATCGGCAAATGTCGAAGGTTACAAAAATGGTTTCGTCCTGTAATCAAGATGGTTTTCGCAGAGCAATATTATCTTTCGGATAGTCAGAACGCTCGACCGTGCTACATACGTGTAACAACTTCGTGTTCTGAGGTTCATCTTACTACCAATGTCTCTTACCTGTCGCCGCAGACGATATCTAGACTCGCTCGCCTTGCCACCTCTATCACCGTCCTGATTGATCGGCAGCGAGAATGATCTCCCAATTGTTCCGTCTGCATCACTTGACTCAATAATCCCCTTACCTCTCCTTGCTCCACTAATGCTTCCTGCGAACTTTAACTTGCTACTGAGTGTTCGCGCGAACTTTTTGAGAAAATGAAAGTTGCCCAGAACAGCATATCTATAACCCCAGCAGATATTGGATATTCGCAAAAACGGCAGCCCTCATCCTGATTCACGGCCCAAAAATGGTAGTGCAGAAGGGCTTAAAGGCGGCCTCTTCGCCGAAACTATCTCTCTTTCAGTGATTTGCAAATCTCCATTTACTTCGCGCGAACGATGAGTCATCTAATTCGAATTTCCCAATATGTCTTTAAGGGATGAAGTCTGAGACGATTTTCGCTTGCTGTATCTCCATCCTTTAAAGGCAATTTTTTTGCTCTAAAAACAATCCCACTATCGCTAGCAGTTAACACAATATTTTTGTTGCTCAAAGCCATAATTGATACTATAGTACCATTTTTGAGACCTATCCTTTTGGAAGGAGAAGCTTTTGTCGGCCACTAAACCAGTTTCACTTCTTGATAAGTTTGGGCTAGAGATAACGCCCTTCTCCGTCTCGCCTGACCCCAAATTCCTTTACCAAACTCCGCAACATAAGCGCGCTCTTGGACAAATAAGATTTACTGTGCAAGATCGGCAAGGACTTGCTGTGCTTTACGGCGATGTTGGAATGGGTAAATCCACTTTGGTGAGAAAGCTTTACGACCTTTACCGTGGTGATAACTCACATGAAACTGTCCTTTTAACGAATCCTGATCCAACTTCCGCCTTACAACTCTTAAAGAGAATCACAGACGCCTGTGATCTGCCGCGTAAACGCTCACGACTTGACCAAATGCAGGAACTTGAAGCCTTTCTCGTTGAGCGTTTCCGGGCCGGCAAAAACACTGTGCTACTCATCGACGAGGCTCAACTGTTGCGAGGAGAACAATTCGAGCTCATACGTCAACTCACAAACTTTGAAAGCTCCACTTCCAAGTTGATCCAAATTGTCTTAGCTGGACAAAACAATCTTCGCTCGAAGCTTCGTCTAAAGCGTGCTCTTCTCTCTCGCGCTATGACGATCATGACACTTGACCCGCTTACCCTTGATGAGACGCAATCCATGATCGAGTTCCGGTTAAGTGTTGCGGGTCGCTCCGCACCTTTGTTCGAGACCGAGGCGATCACCGCCGTCTACAAGTTGTCCAAAGGGATCCCTAGAGAAATAATTAAACTGTGCCGCTCTGCTTTAACGATGGCAGCTATTAACGATCTAGATACCGTCCCTGATGATGTTGTGGGTTATAGCAGTGATGAAAACTGAAAAGCGCAAATATAGAGGGATTGAAGACCTTTATGAAGCTGAGGATGAGCTGCGCATTGAGCGCGAGCATCATAGAATGACTGCAATTAGCCAGCCAATATCTAACAGCCTAACAAATTTAAGCAGTCTACCAGAATCTAATAGCCTACCTGAAAACAACAGCCTATCTATAGTTAGCAGCCTACCATCTGGAGACGAACAAGCCTACCAGCACAACAGGCTGCCAGAATTAAACAGGCTGCCTAGTTCTAGCAACCCAGATGAATCCAAACGTCCAGAAGATGAAGCTTTGAACTTAATGGCGAGCTTGCCGGAAGTGAATGGATATATGAAGTTCTGGCACCAGTTGACTGATCATTTGTATCAACACCTAACCCCGTCAGAGCAGGTTGTCCATTTACAGCTCTATCGATTGTCTTGGGGCCATGGTAAATCTACGTGTGAGATAGGTTTACCTCGTCTTGCTGCACGCGCTGGGATTGGACGTTCTACTGCCCAGCAAGCCGTTAATGGCCTAGTCAAAAAAGGGCTGGTTAAAAAACTAAAAATGATCATCGGTAGTAACAAAGAGCAGGGTATTGAATATCATGTTGAGCCAACGTCTAGCCAAGTGAAATCCGGCAGACTGATGGAAAGTAATAGCCTACCAAAACCTGGCAGCCTACCGAAATCTACCCCCAATAAAGAAAACACACAAAAAGAAAACACACAAACACAGCCAGCGCCTGCAGCAGGTGTGCGTGTGGGTTCAAAATTCTCCATTGAGGAATGCCGCAAGTACGCCAAGCATCTGCAGTCCACCGGTCAAGGCATTACCAACCCCGGCGGTTATGCCACCACCATTCATCGCACCGGCGAGGCCGATCTGCTGATCGACAGTTTCCTCCATCCAGAATCGGCAAACACATCTGCAACGCTTGATACCAGCCAGTGTCCGGACTGCCAGGGCACCGGGTTTTACTATCCGCAAGGGATTGAGGCCGGTGTTGCACGTTGTAAGCACGACCAACTGAGGAAGGAGGGGAAATGACCGGTAAACTCCGAATCACGAAAAGTTTAACAGACAGAATTTGACCTGGCAGTCACGAAGTATTGAGGCACGACCCATCTTACAGTTAAGTTGTGAAGAAGTTTCGCCACGTTCCTTCTTAACCACCATCCATGCTGCAGCCTGAACAGAAAACATGATGATGAAGGGCTGGTGAGTGGCTGATGAACTGAGAGCCTGCACTGTGTATCTGTACGATCCAATCTTGACTATTACAAGGTCATCCACGTTTACCGGTTTTAACTTTCGATTTGCCTGGAGGGGCAGTCTCTTTGGCTGCTTGTTTCTGACGCTCACGGTATTGGCGTTGGTACTCGCGCCGCCAACTTCGCTCTCTCTCCTTCGCCTCATCCTCTGGTGTGCTCCGCGGTGCACCGACGGGCCGCCGCTGCGCATGCCAGGCCAGCAAATCGCCGCGCCTGATCCACCAATCGCGCCCGCCGAACTTGTCCGCGGGCAGCTTTCCCAGCAGAATTTCATGGCGCAAGTGGCTCGGATCAACACCCGCCTCCTGTGCCGCCGTTTTCAGGACGAGCAGTTCACTCATGTCTTGGCCCTGATCAGTCATGCGGCGCAATATACACGCCAGCGTGCGCGCTTACCAATCTACCTTCAGTCAGCGATGGTCTTCAGCCAGCCGCATGTGTTCGCAAATATGTGGCCGCCTGATCGCGGCGCGCGTCCAAACTACGCCCTCCTTCTCCACCATCCATCTTCAATGACCACTTTGATAGTTGCTCAGACGGCAAGACCCACGCGGCAGCGAGGGAAGGGAAGGCGAGCGCTTCGGCACTCGCCTCGCTTTCCGTGAACATCAACTCCATCTGCGCCTCGTTTCTCCGACGCGCCACTGTCGCCGGTTGGGGCGGTGACACGGCAGCGGGTTGAAAGGCGAATAGCGACGGCTGTGCTGCGGCGCACGTGTCGAATTGACGGACGGGCGCTGGTGCTTGATGGATGGGCGCGATGGTCTGCGGTCTGACGGCTTCGCTCTGTATCTCAGCGCCCTGTGTGTCCTGCGCTTCGTGATCGTGGGGTGTGTCAGTCGCGCCCACCGCGATCAACCATCCCTCAAGGTCAACCACGTGATTGGAGCTGGCCTCTCTCGTCATTTCGATGTCTCCAATCGAGGCGTGCGCTGTCGCCTCATCCGACGCTTCTTCGTTGACCACAACCGGGTAGTGTTGGAGAAGGCCGGACAAAACCTCGATGCCCTTCGCCTCGTCGGTCGGAATGAAAAACCGCTGCTTCCAATTGATCTGCTCGTTGATCAAGCCAAGCCCTCGAAGCTGCGCGAACTTGTACGGGTCGGCCCCGTGCATCTCGACGGCTGGCTCGCCGTGAATGTTCCCTTGGCGCAGTGTGAGGTTAGCGGCAAGCGTGATTTCTTCGCCTTCATGGAGCACGCCGTTGATGATCTGCGCGGGTTCGCGCAAACTGCGGGTGATTCCAAGCGAGCGCAACACCAGCCCGACTCGATCAGGCGGGAGGTGGATGCCGACGATGCGTTGGCCTTCATCGGTCGTCACCCTCACCACTCTCAAGCGCGCTCCCTCGTGCGTCTTTAGTCGCTGCCACAAGGGGATGATCGCGCCGCCGATGAGGTGCGTCTCGACGGTTTCAATCGGCGGGATCGCAGCATGTCTTTGCGTCCACCATGCGCGCGCCGCTTCGGGTGTGACAGCTTGGTATTTCTCGCTGAGCTCATCCTCACGGATGTAGTTTGTGCGCGCCGCTTCAGGTCGCCATACGGCTAGGTTGCGAAAGCTCTTACCGGTCGCCGGGTTGGTGTGACGGCCTGACTCAATCGCCAGCATGAAGTGGCCTTTCTTTTTGTGCTGCAAGAATGCTCCGCTCTTGCGTCCGCGCACCCGGTCGGCTTCCGCGAAGCTGACGGCCCTGGTCGGTAGATCAACCTCCAACTTGTAGTGGGTGGTCTGCGCGCCCGTGACGATGTCGGTATGCACGATGCGCGGCGCTTTGGCGAGTCGGACGGCGACGGCTTTGATGTCGGTCACGCCTTCATCGAAAGTGCCGTTAGCTTTGGCAAACTGCACCGTTTGGTCAAAGAGTTCAGCGAAGCCATCAAACAGCGCGTTCTGCTGCTCGACGTTCAACGCGAGCACGCGGTTGAGGAAACGCGGCACATTGTATTCATCTTCCTTGCGGACCTCTTCGCCGCCTTCCTTGTTCTTCACCAGCAAGCCGCAGTCACGCAAAGTCTGTCGCGGGTTATCGAGTCCTGGCACGCTCTCACCCGCCATGATGCGCCGCAGTAACAAGCTCAAGGCGGCTCGGCCTTCTTCCGTCTCAAAGTTGTACTTGGCGAGGTCGCCGGTGTCGGCTGCGCCCCGGTCGCCTTTGGTTAATGCGCCTAAGCTCCCTAAGCGCCTGGCAATGGTGGAGGAAAAGCGTTTCTCGCCGCCAAGCTCGGTTGACAGCAGCACGTATTCGGGCGGCACGGCTTGATCTGAGCGGTGCGTTCTGCCGAACGTCTGCATCTGCTTATCGGCGCTCCATCCGAGTTCGAGCGTGATATGCACGCGGCGCTGCTTGTTCTGCGCCCGGTTGGAAGCATGCAATGAGATGCCGGTTGACGCTGCATCCGAGATGATCGCAATCCGCTTCTTGCCCGCTTGAAATTGCTCCATCTCAAAGATATTCGTTCTATCCATCGCCACGCCTTCGGGCGCGCGCTTGCGGTACTCCACCCGGCCTGTACGCGGATCACGGATCAAACGGCGGGAGCGGCCTGTCAACTCCGCGACGTTTCTTTCTCCGAAGTGATTGACCAATTGGTCGAGCGGGTTTTCGGGAAGTTCCAAAGCTGACAATCCATCAATCAACCGCTGACGCATCACCAGCGCCTGCTTGCTCTCGACGATGGTGTCCTGCTCGTCTTTGACCGGGACTTGGATGGTCTTGCCAGTGGTCGGGTCGGTGACATCTTGATAAAGGGTCGTCGGGAAGCCGCGCTCGACCATCGCGGCAATCACTTCGCGTGGGCTAAAGTCCAAATCTTCCAGCATCCCGCCGGCGGCTGCCGCGCGTGCGACCTGCTCACGGGTGCGCGCTTCGCCGGTGCCGACAAGAGAGATGACCACGGATTTGCCGTCGCGCAAAGCCTGTTCAGTCTCGGCAATGACGCCCGGCACTTTGAAAGCGCAAATCACTTGGCGGAAGAAGCGTTGATGATCGCCCCAAAACTTAGTGAGTGACGTAGCGCGGGCGCGCGAGCCGCCGTTCGTGACAGTCAGCGCCGCATCAATATCTCTGAGGACTACCTGCCAAGCGGCCGCCGCGCGGTCATACATCTCTCGCTGCTCTGGTGTCAGATGGTGGATGCGCTCTCTGTACTCAACCGCCTGGCCGCTCTGAGGACAAACGCCGAA